>NZ_CBDLAM010000149.1:0-6396 GCF_965301125.1 Anaerosporobacter sp.
ATGAGGGATAGTATGCAAAATTATATAAATATTAACTCAATTATTGATGTGAATCAGATTATTGAAGTATGGAGTATTCAGGAAGAAAATGAAGTACATGGCATCTGGAACCTTATTGCATATCCAGTTCTTGCCGATGATAGTATGGCACTTATTTTTGAGAGAAAACGCATCGACGATGAAGACTCTTCCATCTGTGATTATCGAATTCTGTATTATGATATTCACAAAAAGTTATGTAGTGATAAGGTGGTAGAATTTTCTCTTGATAATGAAATTGTTGTTACGGTTTTTGGGAGAGAAGATGCATTTAGATATGTTGGATATTCAATGGAAATGGATGAATATTATGTTGACAGCATGATAAAAGAGGATGGCATGCGTTTTTATATAGGAGGTGAAGTGTGTCGAATTGCGGCGAAGCCAACTGGAGAAATCGTGGTTGGATATAGTTGTGAAGATAATACGTGGTCTGATGACGTATTCATCAAGATATTTTCTAAAGATGGTGTAGAGAAAAGTATTGTACAAGATTCTCTGGCTATTAGCTGCATGGATATCACTTTGGATCATGAGAATAGTGTATGGTATCATTTGTTCCCTTATAATAAAATATGCAAAATTGGGAAGAATCAAGTAGAAGAATATAAAGTAGAGCTTTCAGGGTTTGATGGATTTGCGCTTAGTAAGGATTGTAAAACACTAATAGTAGGGTTTAAATGTGGAGATGAATATTCCCGATTATATAAAATGGAATTACAAGACAAAAAATATGTTAATCCAGTAGAGTGTCGAATACATATGAGTACGGATATTGATGATGATTATGTTCAATGTTTTTGCACTGAGTTTTCGTGTCTTAAATCGTTTATTGCATTTGATTTGGGAGGTATTATAGCGGTGTCAGAAATTTAGGGGTTATCCTAGAGGATTCCTTTTTTGAGCTTAAGAATCTGTTCAAAAATGACACAGTACTGGAAGAAAAATTAGCACTGAGGAATTTGCAAATATTTTGTACAGTATCGTAACCAAGGGAATTTACGGAGTAGTTTCCGAAGAAAATTGAGTAAAACATAAATAACATCAGCAAGGAAATTTCTTCAACATGCTGATGTTATTATCATGCTTTTATGTTTAATTATGTAAGAAATCATCTATGTATATAGAACTATACCAATTTTAATCTATTGCTTTTCTCTATACTATCGTTAAGTCTTTTATTACCATAGTATCTTGGGCATCCACCCATGTCTGAATTTCGCCATTCAAAGCCAGAAAAAGTTATAATCAGCTTATTGCCATTTATATTAGGAAAGAATTCAAGGTATAATATGTTAGTTTTATTTATGCCATAATCCCGTTATACAGTTCCAAATAATCAACGAAATTTCGGATACTGATTCTCGACAGTCATTTTCAATCCACTACCATGCATTGAAAGGGTTAGTGACGAAGTTGTTATGTTATAAGGTGTATAGTAAGAATCTCTTAATTTGCACAATATGTAAAGTATACTTGACATAAATGTATTGATGTTCTATTATTTTATTGTAAAGTCAACTTTACATTTTGGAAACAAAGAGAGGAGAGTTTTAGTGAAGAATAGGATCGAGGAAATACGAAAGGAAAAGGGTATACGCCAAGAAGATTTTGCTAAAACACTGGGAGTATCAAGACAGACAATCAGCTCACTTGAAACTGGACGATATAATCCATCAATTTTCTTAGCGTATAAAATTGCCCACTATTTTGGAATGACGATTGAAGAAGTATTTATTTTTAACGAAGAGGATTTGAGTAGGAGGTAAAGTCAATGAATTATAGTAGAAGAATATTTGTGAGTATGTTTTGGGTCGCTCTTGGTGTAATTCTGATCATTTGCAATATTGCAGGATTCATAGACGAATTTTGGAGCGGTATGGGTGGTGGCTTAATTGGTGGCGGTATTTTTCGGCTCATAAAGCAAATCAAGTATAGAACGAATGAAGAATACAGAGAGATGATTGATGTTGAGTCTAGCGATGAACGGAATAAGTACATTGCAAATAAAGCCTGGGCTTGGGCTGGATATCTATTTGTGATGATTGCAGCACTTATATCTGTTGTATTCAAAATTGCTGGATACGATGACCTTGTTCCAGTTACAAGTGGAAGTGTTTGTCTGATTCTTGTTCTCTATTGGGGGGCGTATATGTATTTGAGGAAAAAATACTAAAGCAACTATACAAGATCAAGTACAGATTTTAACATGTCGGAATTTGAAAGTTCGTAGTAAATAAGGAGGAAAGATGACTTCGCTATTGTTTTGGAGTCATCTTAGTCTATATGGGACATTAAATTTATGGTAATAAGTTAAACCAATTAATATAATGTCCAATTCCTATAGCAATAGCTTTCAGGCTAAACATCATTTCATATCCTTCTACAGTTTCAATCAAGCTATTCATGTAATATTGATATTCTAAATCAGAACAGGATATTACCTTAAGAAAACTCTTCTTTATCAGTGTAATTTGATTCGGGTTTACTACTTAATCCATGACTTCAATGATCTGGTGCAATGTCTGTTTGTATATCATTCATGGACTGTTTGGGGAAGTGTCATTGCACGTAAATATAAATAGCTGTTGACTTAAAGGAATAAAACAGTAGAATGAAAATGTAAATTTAGAAGAAAAAGGTGATGTTAGTTCGGCGTATCAGTTGTTACACAATCAGTAACAAGGATATGACTGAAAAAGAGTTGATAAAATTAATTCAATAGGCATAGAAAGAGCTGTGTGAACGGCTTTTTTTTGCGCTTGAAAGGAGAAAAATTATGAGCAGCAATATTATTACATCTTTATGTAAGCCACCTATTTACACAAAAACAAAGGTTGAATTTTGGAATGATGAATATATTTCAAAACAAATGCTTAAAGCACACCTAGATCCAGAATTTGACGGAGCCAGTAGGAAGTTAGATTTTATTGAAAAATCCGTTGCATGGATAAAGGATATTGTCCCACCTTCCAACTATCCCTTACTTCTTGATGTTGGGTGTGGTCCTGGCATATACGCCGAAAAATTCACTCAAATGGGGTATCATGTCACAGGAATAGACTTTTCAAAACGCTCTATAAATTATGCAAGGCAATCCGCTTTAAATAAGGATTTAAATATTTCATACTTTTATCAAAACTATTTAGAAATGGATTTAAAGAAAAGTTTTGACTTTGCTACAATGATATATTGCGATTACGGTGCATTATCAACTAATGACAGGCAAGTTATTATGAGAAAAATTTATCATCATCTTAAACCAGGCGGTAAATTGTTATTAGATGTATTTTCTATAACAAAGTTTTGTGATTTTAAAGAGCAACAAACTTGGGAAGTCTGTCATAAGGATGGATTTTGGCGTGCTGATGAATATGCGGAATTGAATGGTTTTTACAAGTATTCAGATAATGTGACATTGAAGTTAATATCAATCATTTCAAAAAATGAAATAACCCCTTACTATTTGTGGGATACATACTTTTCAAAGGAATCTTTGGTTCAAGAGGCTGAAAGTATTGGCTTTAAGATATGTGGGGTATTTAGTGATGTTGCAGGAAGTATCTATCAAGCCGAGAGTGACACAATCGCAATTCTATTTGACAAGTAAAGTAAATGGTGGTATTCTACATCTAATTTCAAATTCAAAGGCTATGAAGAGAAGTAGTAAATGTTATTAGAGTCCCAGAGAGAAGATGTTGGTGCGAATCTTTACAAAGATAACATGGAAGCAGTCTTGGAGCTATGAACCGAACAGAGAAATCTTAGTAGACTTCATCGGAGATTCCGCCGTTAAAAGGAAATTAGTATCAGGCAATGTAATTAATTGCCCCGTATTAACAGAGTGCAAGTTTTATACTTGAATTTAGGTGGTAACACGGACATAGCAGTTCGCCCTAAGCTGAATTACTCAGCTTGGGGCTTTTTTAATACAAAAAATTATCAAGAGAGGAGTTTTACAATGACAGCACAAGAATTAAGGAGAATGTATGTTGAATTTTTTAAGAAGAGAGGGCATTGTGAAATAGCCTCTGCTTCATTGCTACCAGACAACGACCCAACGGTTTTATTCACTACAGCTGGTATGCACCCGTTAGTTCCATACTTGTTAGGTGAGAGTCACCCACAAGGCAAACGTTTGACTAATGTTCAGAAATGTATAAGAACATGCGATATTGATGAGGTTGGTGATGATACACATCTTACATTTTTTGAAATGTTAGGAAATTGGTCTCTAGGAGATTATTTTAAGAAGAATCGGTATCATTAAGTTTTGAGTTTTTAACAACAGTCCTGCATAATCCGGTAGAACGACTTGCTGTTACTGTTTTTAGTGGTGATAACATGGTTGCAAGGGATGACGAAACAGCTAAGATGTGGAAAACAAAGGGGCTATCAGATAGTCAGATATTTTTTTACGGCAGAGAAGAAAACTGGTGGGGCCCAGCAGGAGTTACTGGTCCATGTGGTCCAGACACTGAGATATTTTATGATATGGGAAAGGAGCCTTGTAGTGAGGATTGCGGACCGGCTTGCCATTGTGGAAAATACGTTGAAATATGGAATAACGTTTTCATGGAATATAACAAAAATAGTGACGGATCATTTGAAGCTCTACAAAACAAAAATGTAGATACCGGAATGGGAATGGAAAGAGTTTTAACCATTATGAATGGGAAGGATAATGTATATGATACAGAACTATTTATACCAGTGATGAATAAACTTCTTAGCTTAACTGATATTCCATATTCAGATGAAACCAAACGTGATTTCCGTATCATATGTGAGCATTCCAGAGCTATCTCATTTATACTGGGTGATCCAAAGCGTATTGCACCTTCTAATACGGAACAGGGCTGTATTTTACGAAGACTAATTAGAAGGTCGATAAGATTAATCAAAAAGTATGGCTTTCCTGACAATATCCTTTGTGATTTGGTAAGTGTGATAATTCAGCAATATAAGAAGGTATATAACGAGCTTGGAGAAAATCAAACCTTCATTTTAGAACAAATAGAAAAGGAATCCTGTTTATTCAGAAAAACTCTTGATTCCGGTTTAAAGAAGGCAGAACAGTATTTTGCTTCACTACAAAAGGATGAATTATTGAGTGGTGAGCTTACGTTTAGATTGTATGATACGTTTGGATTTCCTATTGAATTTACAATGGAATTAGCTGAAGAGCGTGGGGTTAAGGTAGATATAAATAATTTTAAGAAAAGGTTTAAAGAACACCAGGAGAAATCAAGACAAGGTGCAGCGGGAAAGTTTAAAGGCGGTCTTGCTGATGCCAATATTCAGACAGCACGACTTCATACAGCTACGCATCTTCTGAATAGTGCGTTAAGAATGGTTCTGGGTGATGGCATTTATCAGCGAGGTAGCAATATAACCGAAGAGCGGTTGCGGTTTGATTTTTCATTTGACAGAAAACTAACGAAAGATGAATTAAATGAAGTATCTAGGATTGTTAATGAGGCAATTTATAATAGTATTGATGTAATTTGTGAGGAAATGACATTGGATGAAGCTAGAGAATCAGATGCAATCGGAATCTTTGACAATAAGTATGGTGATAGAGTTAAGGTTTATAGTATTCCTGGTTATTCCAAAGAAATATGCGGAGGACCACATGCGTCCAATACAAATGAATTAGGAAAATTTATATTTTTAAAGGAAGAAGCATCTTCGGCTGGCGTTAGAAGAATTAAGGCTAAGATCGAGTGTGATTCTCTTCCATAATTTTTTGTTTTAACATTATAAGTAAAAAAGTACTTTTTTTGGCTGGGTTTCTACTATGTGCATTACAGCGGGGCTGATACTTTTAGTGGTCGTTTATTACTGGTTCCAGCATTGTGGCTTAAGATGCTAAGGCTTTGGGTCTGTTATGCCAAGATTCGAATCTACCACATTCATCACAATAGCCCTCATCAGCACCACCGAAAAATATAGATATAAATGTATATTATATCATCTTGGCTTTTCTTTTTAAAACGTGAATTTATCAGGCGTGTGATTCTCATGTGATTCCCAGAGCCAGGCAGAAATCAATATGGTAATATATAGTGATAAATTTAAATAGATTGAAAATAATGTAGATAAATGCTAATATTGTATTTAACTATTGATTAGGTAGAAATTTAATTCGGTTGACGTAAATTCATTTAAGATAAATACCGGGGAAAGGTTACATAAGAATGAAACAAATTATAGCAGACAAAAAACTTTTTATGAGAAGGATATTTATTATTACGTTAGATATTATTTTAATTAATATATCAGCCTATTTAGCCTTATTAGCAAGATTTAATTTTAATATGAATGAATTACCAATTTATTATGCTGAAAGTTTTC
>NZ_CBDLAM010000149.1:6406-9320 GCF_965301125.1 Anaerosporobacter sp.
TTAAATATTCATTGATTAATACGATTACTACAGTATTAATATTTTTTTTATTCAGGCTTTATCAAAGTCTTTGGAAATATGCAGGAATTGACGAGATGTCAAATATTTTATTTGCATGTGTAATATCTGGATGCATTCAGTTGGTAGGGATGCACTTTGTTATGGAGTTACACGTACCGAGAAGTTATTATCCGTTAAGTACTGTGTTTATGATATTGTGTATCAGCGGAAGTCGTTTTATGTATCGATACTCTAGACAATTAGTATACAAATCTCAAAGGAATGTTAAAAAACGTATCATGGTGATAGGAGCTGGTGAAGCTGGAAGTGCTATAATTAAGGAGATTATTAACAGTAATTATGTAGAAGGAGCTGTTATATGTGCTATTGATGATAATAAAAGTAAAACTAACAGATATATTCAGGGGGTTAAGATAGTTGGAGATCGATCTAGTATTATTGAAAATGCAAAAGTACATAGAATAACTGATATAATTATTGCAATGCCATCTGTACCAAGAAGTACGTTAAAAGAGATAAGTACTATTTGCAAAGATACAGGATGCTCATTAAAGATATTGCCAGGTATGTATCAGTTAATTAATGAAGAAATCAGTATAAGCTTTCTACGACCAGTACAGATTGAGGATTTGCTTGGGCGGGAGCCAATTCGGATTGAAAACAAAAGTATTATGGATTATGTTAATGGTAAAGTAATCATGGTTACAGGGGGTGGTGGGTCAATTGGCAGTGAACTATGCAGGCAATTAGCCAATTATAATCCAAAACAGTTGATCATTGTTGATATTTATGAAAATAATGCCTATTTTATACAACAGGAGCTGAAAATGAAATATCCTCAATTGGATTTAATTGTTTTAATTGCTTCTGTACGTAATACAAAGCGAATAAATTGGATTTTTGAACAGTATCGCCCCCATATCGTATATCATGCTGCAGCGCATAAGCATGTACCTCTAATGGAAGAAAGTCCTAATGAAGCAATTAAAAATAATGTAATTGGAACGTATCAAGTGGCAAAGGCAGCTGATTATTACGCAGTGGAGCGTTTTGTTTTGATATCGTCGGATAAAGCTGTGAACCCTACCAATATCATGGGTGCTTCTAAAAGGATATGTGAAATGATTATGCAAGCGATGAATTCTACATCTAAGACAGAATTTGTTTCCGTACGTTTTGGTAATGTTTTAGGAAGTAATGGAAGTGTGATTCCTTTATTTAAGGAGCAAATAAAAAATGGAGGACCAGTAACGGTCACACACCCCGATATCATACGCTATTTTATGACAATCACGGAAGCAGTTACTTTAGTTCTTCAGGCAGGAGCCTATGCGAAAGGTGGAGAAATTTTTATTCTCGATATGGGGGAGCCTGTTAAAATTTCGGAGTTGGCAGAGAATCTTATCCGACTCTCCGGTTTTACCCCAGGGAAAGATATATCAATTATTTATACAGGATTACGTCCAGGAGAGAAACTATATGAGGAGACTTTATTAGATGAAGAAGGAATTCAAGATACAGAGAATAACCTTATACACATAGGTAAGTCAATTCCTATTGATAAAGAGGAATTTCTTACTAGGATAAAGGAGCTAGAAGATGCTTCTGAAAATGAATGCTCTGATATACGTAAACTTGTACATAATATTGTTCCCACCTATAAATATATAGAAAAAAATACAAATCAAATATAAATATAGGGGTTTTATTTGCAAATATCATTTCCAACCTACTTTAAACTTCTAATAGCAAAGAAAGACGTTGATAAATAATATTTTATTAAAGAGAATATCAAAGTTTTACGGGGATTACATGTAATGTAGTCCTTGTTTTTTACTTATATTTGTTAAATTATAGACAATTCTATTTACTATAATGTAATAATATGGTAAAATAAAGAAAAAAACATCATTCGAAATGGAGGTAACTGCATGATGAATGTATTATTATGTGATGATTCAGGTAAACAAGTTCAAGTAATGAAAAAGGTATTGCTTGATTATCAAAATCAAAAAGAGCAAATATTTTTTCATATTTTTTCAACGATTTCCTCAAAAGAAGCCTTAAAATGTATTGTTTCAAATACTATAGATATTGCTATATTAGATATTGAAATAGATGATAAGACAGGAATAGATATCGCAAAAGCAATTAAGAATAATAATAAGGAATGTAAAATTATTTTTTTAACAAATTATGATTCATTTGGTTATTTAGCATATGAAGTAGAAGCGAGTGCATATATCTTGAAACCACTTGAAAAGACTAAACTTTATAATAAATTAGATAAAATTATTAGAGATTATCATAATGAAACTATATTAAAAAGATATGGTTCCTCTAGATTTGAAATGAAAATTAAAGGAAAGATAACTTATGTATATCAATATGATATCCTGTACATTGAAAAAAAAGGAAAAAACGTATTGATTGTAACAGATGATTTAATCTACGAATATATGGCTAACTTAAAAGACATAGAAAAAGAATTGGGACAAGAATGTTTTCTGCGATGTCACAATGGGTTTATCGTTAATATCAATCAGATCCTATCCTTTAAAAGAACGGAATTATATGTAGGAAATCAACATATATGCATCCCAGTTAGTAAAGCAAACATACATAAAGTTGCGGCTGTTATGGAAATGAAGATTTGGGAGAATATAGTATGAAAAATTTAGCTTATATATTAATTAATTATTACATTGCCAATATAGCAGATATGGCATTATTCTATATATTACTTAGGCCAATTTGTTTTTCAAAACAATCACGAAAGAATGGAATAGTAACAGTCCTATTCTTATCTCAATTTGTGATACTGGTTGATTATTTTTGTGTACCTAGTTCAATTATGTTAATGATAACAGTAAATATAGCATGGTTTTTTTTA
>NZ_CBDLAM010000150.1:0-9187 GCF_965301125.1 Anaerosporobacter sp.
GTTGATCATTATCATGATATTGTGTTCTTATTACTAAGGCATCTGGATATTAATACAAATGACTTATATATGGGTATTTGCGATTCCCCTATGTCTATGAATCAAGCCGATATCGCGATGAAACAAGCTCTTTATGCGAATTATGTATGTGCATTAGAAAACAGTTCTTGGAAGTACTATTCCTCAATTGGTATTTATCAGTTTCTTTGTCCATTACTTCATGAACATACCACCATGGAAAATTATCAACGTTCCATATATACTATAGAAGAATATGATAAATCTCATACTTCTAATTTGTTAGAGACACTTATCACTTATATCAATACTGATGGCGATATCTCAAAAACTGCTGCCAAGATGTATCAACACCCAAATACAATACGATACCGAATCAACAAAGCAACTTCGTTATTAAACTTTACGGATAAACATCCTTATGAACAACTATACATATTAATTCATATATATCTATTGCTTAGATGTATTGAATCAAAGTAAGTGTAAAATCAAATAGTTAGGTATATGGCGACAATCCATTTCATCATTCTATCAATTGTCGCCATTATATTTGCTAAAGCATTCGATGCCCATCAAATTTCACAATATCATCTATTAACTGAGTCACCGTATCCATCTCTTGTTCTGTTCCTATGGTAATACGAAGATAGTTATCAATTTTTCCTCCTGGATAGTGTCTTACCAAAACGCCTTTCTTCTTTAGTTCCTCATAAATATAACTTGCACTTACCTTTTGATGCGTAACAAGAATAAAATTCGTACACGCTTCTATTACTTCAAACCCCATGTGTTTTAAATGACCTTCGAATTCCATTCGGTTATGAATAATCTTCGCTACACACTCTTTCAGATACTCTGTATCCTTTACTGATGCAACCCCTGCTGCAATCGCCATAGAACTCATGTTAAATGGGTTGAATGTGAACTTTATTTTGTTCATATCTTCTATAATATCTCTAGTCGAGATTGCAAAACCAATTCTTGCACCAGCTAGATTTCTTGACTTAGAAAATGTCTGTACTACAACTAAGTTTGAATACCGTTTCACCAAGGGAATGCAAGACTCAATGCCGTAGTCAACATACGCTTCATCAATAATGACCATTCTCTTTGGATTCTTTGCTACGATTCGTTCAATATCATCTACAGATATTGCTTTCCCCGTTGGATTATTAGGATTTGCTAATAGTACATCCCTCTCCGACTCAACATAATCCTCTACATTAATAGATAAATCCTCTTTTAATGGAATCTGTTCATAATCTAGTCCGTATGTCTGTGCATATGTCCGATAGAAATCATACGTCAAATCCGGAAAACAAACTTTCATTCCTGGTTTGAAGAAACTCTTCATACAAAAGCCCAATACCTCATCTGCTCCATTTCCTACAAAAACTTGTTCTGCTGATACATGATAGACAGAACCAATTGCTTTTCGTAATTCCATACAGTGAGGATCTGAATAGTAACTCATACCATTAATCTGCGATGCGGATATGGCTTCTAACACCTTAGGAGATGGCGGAAAGGAAGACTCATTGGCATTTAACTTAATATATTCTCTTTCCTTTGGTTGTTCACCCGGAATATAAACTTCCATATCTTTATAATCATCTAGGAAAAAATAACTCATTATAATCTCAACCTTTCTTACTTTAGCCTCTCTAACGGAAATGTCATACAATGTGGACCACCACCAGCCTTTAAAATCTCTGTGATATCCAAATCAATCACTTTCATTCCATTTTGAGTAAGTTGTTCATTCACATATGTATTTTGTGCAAGCGAGATAACTCTCTTCTTACCAATTGCTTGTAGATTGCAGCCATGTGTAAAGATAGCCTCCTCTTTTACCGGTATTATCTTAATCTCTAATTGATTCAATTCCTTTACGAATTCATCTGGCAACCCCTCTTTATACGCAACTGCAAGATGATCATCTACTAAGTTAAAACACATATCAAAATGGAGATACTCAGGCTTTAGCGGTACACCTATAACTCTGTATCCATATGGCAATAGTTGATCTCTAATTTCTTCCACCCCTGACAAATTCGTACGATCCGCCATCCCAATCGCAATCGTGTTCTCATTCAAGAAAGCAAAATCGCCTCCTTCAAAAAATCCCTGTTCCACTGTAGCAATACAGGGCACTCCAATCTTCTCCATGATTTCTTTGTAATCCTTATGTTCCTCATAGCGAATAGGTAATTTGAAGTTTCCTAATATATATCCTTCTTTCACACAACCACCAAAGTCTCTTGCAAATACTGCATTTGGTCTCTCTTTACTTGGTTCAAGCAATACTACTTCAACACCTTCTTTTTCATACATTTCAACAAAGAGTTTGTGTTCATATTCCATCTTATCTATATCTAATGAAGTATCCTGCCATTTCTTCGCTATCTCGTTGATTGGTGCCGGTTTAAGATACGTTGGTCTAGATACCAATACTTTCTTTAATTCTCCTGTTCCGTTCTGTACAAACATATGATTTTCCTCCTCTTATAAATGGATACGATAAAAGGCAGCCTTATGGATATTCTCCACAAGTCTGCCTTGACTGTCTGCATTATTATTTCATTGTATTAATTATTATTTCTTTAAAGGATAAACATACTATACCATCATATATATGCAGATTCTATTTGTAGTCTCACAAAATTAGTTGATATATTTTTGTAATTACTACAATACGAACTCTTGTGAATATCGAAAAACTGCGTTACAATAAATTGTCACACGATTTTAACTTGAAAGGACATTCTAATGATTAAATTAATAGCAACTGATATAGATGGAACACTTCTTCACAGCGATCAAACGCTTCCTGAAGATATTTCAGAGGTAATTAATAAATTACACGAGAAGAACATCTTATTCTCTGTCGCAAGCGGCCGACCATATCTAACTTTACAACAAGACTTTGAACCACTAAGTCCGAATATATTGTATATTGCAGATAATGGTTCTCATGTCGTATACCAAGGTAAAGAACTTGCTGTCCACTCAATTGATAATTCCATTATCAATGAATTAATTCTGCTTACCAGAGAGATTCCTCAAGCTTATTCTGTAGTATGTACAACAAAAGGTGCTTTTGTTGAATCTGATGAGCCTGCATTTTTAACTGAATTAGAAAAATATTACGTAAAATACACTGTAGTCGACGATTTAACTAAGCTTGATGAACGTGTTATTAAATATACTGTTTGCGATCTTAATGGCGCTGAACAGAATAGTTATCCTAAGTTTTTACCATATCAAGAGACAATACAATTATGTGTTGCAGGTTTCGTATGGCTTGATTTTATGCAAAAGGGGATAAACAAAGGAACTGCTATCAAAGAAATTCAAGAACTATACAATATTACTCCTGAAGAATCCATGGCTTTTGGAGATTATATGAACGATCTTGAGATGATGAAGAGTGTTTATTATAGCTATGCCATGGCAAATGCTCATGAAGATTTAAAGAAGGTTTCCCGTTTTGAAACTGCTAGTAACGATGAAGATGGCGTTACTACTAAGGTAAAGGAAATGTGCAATTTAGAATAAGTATTCTTGATGATTCATCATTAATCTTTATACACAAAAAAGTGTTACGAAATCACTTAATATACATCACAATAATTGAAAGGAATATTCATGATATATAACAATATTCACGAAGGATATTTTAAAAGTCGTCCGAATCGTTTCATTGCTCATATAGAAATTGACAACCAAATTGAGATTTGTCACGTAAAGAATACGGGAAGATGCAAGGAATTGTTACTTCCTGATGCCACAGTTTATGTTCAACATTTTGATAATCCTAATCGTAAAACTAACTGGGATCTCATTGCAGTAAAAAAAGGAGAGACCATTATTAATATGGATAGCCAGGCACCTAACAAAGCAGTGGGCGAATGGTTGCAATCTGGAGGGCTAGGATTTCAACCAAATAAGATAAAAGCAGAATATCAATACGAAGATAGCCGCTTTGACTTCTACCTAGAACATGGTCCTAATAGATGGCTTATTGAAGTAAAAGGAGTTACCCTAGAAGAAGAAGGAATTGCATTATTCCCTGATGCGCCTACATTACGAGGTGTAAAACATGTAGACGGACTTGCAAGACATGCTAAAGAAGGATTTCATACAGCCATTCTATTCGTAATTCAGATGGATGGAATACATTACTTTACCCCTAATGTAAGAACGCAACCAGAATTTGCTCAGGCCTTAAAGAATGCCAAACTTGCAGGTGTTAATATCTTAGCATATGACTGTGCTATAACACCTTCAAGTATGACCATTCGTAATCCTATTGAAGTCAGATTGTAGTTTAAGAATGCAAAACTCTATATAAGTTTTAAAGCTTCTTAGCTAATCTACATTATTAAGAGTTTTGCTTTTTTACTTTATAGATACACAAGCACAGCTAAGTCAATGAATAAATATTCCTTGAATATTTTAATTCCCAGCACTCTCGTACACCGTTAATCCCTTACGAAATACTGCATACGCTATGATCCATACAATTCCTGCAATCAATACCTCTGCTCCAATTGTTGTAAGTACATTCTTACCCGTTAGAAAGTAACTTGCGGGGAAGAATGCTACGAATGCAAACGGAATCAGATACGTCATTATAATACGGATCGGTTTTGAATAAATGGATATTGGATATTTTGCAAAGTCAGAAGTCCCGTATGCCAATTGAAGGATTGCAATACTATCTTTAATCCAGAATGCTAGTGATGCAAAGAATAATTTGACTGCTGTGTAGATCAATGCTCCCGCTAACGCCGATACCACTAACAGTATAATATTAATCGGTGTTACCCTTACTGTATGATTTGCAACTGAAAAAACAACTAATGCAAACCCTACGATTAATTCGCCTAATGCATCTGCTTGGAATTTATCACAGATTAATTGAAAGAATGGATTAATTGGACGTAACAAGAAACGATCAAACTCCCCTCGAATGACGTATCTCATTGCAAGCATCCATATATTATCCGTTAGGAAATGGTCTATTCCCCTTGGTATCTGTGCAAATCCATAGATAAAGACTAGTTGATTGAATGTCCAACCATTCAAACTTGGAATCTGTTTAAATACTAACGCTAAGAAAACAATTCCAAACATCTGTGAAAGAAAAAATCCCAATAGGCCAATGACGAAATCCACCTTAGATTGTACCAATGATTTCAAAAACTGTGTAGCGAATACTCTATATAAATGTATATATCTCCTCATCGATTCAACCTCCTAAGACAGTAATTCTTTTGGTAACACGTTTCCAGAAGAAATTAGATATTAGATATAACATAATTATCCATACAATCTGAATTCCCATTGAGAATATCACTCTTTCTAAAGGCATCTTATTCAGATAAATCATAACTGGAGTATAATTCATCGAAGCAAATGGTAAGAAATCAAAGACTCTCTGAATTGATTCTGGAAAGAATGCTAGCGGTATCATTTGCCCTGTCAAAAATCCAAGGATTGCCGACTTTGCAAGATTTAGTCCCCATAAATATGTAGTATAAAAGGCTAGTAAACCAAAACAAAAATCAAATAAAAACATGATACAAAAGCTTAAGCATACACTTACAAGATATGCAATGATAATAATCGGCGACGGTGGTTTCTCCCCCAGATTGACATACCGTATAATAGTCAGCAATAACCAGATTGGCAATCCAGGTATAATAAAACGAAAGACCAAATTACCAAGGGACGAAAAAAATAATCGAACTTGATAATTAATGGGCTTTACCAAGTTCATAGCAATTGTTCCCTCAACTACCTCACTACCAATATCCCAAGTAACACTAACTCTTACTAGATTACTTGTAATAAAACTCATAAAAATATATACAATCATTTCATTTAATGTAAATCCATTAAGGCTAGGACTACTGCTGCTTTGATAAATTGCTTTCCATAAATAATAACTTACTAACACACTAAATAAATTTGATAATAGAAACAGATAGAATGACCATTTATATGCAAGTTGTTCCTGTACTTTTCCAATAGTAAATGGTATATATATCCGAAGTCTTTGTCGTAACGAACGATTCTTAACCTCCATATAAATCACCTCAAATCCCATGTTTGTATATCTCTTTTACAATTTCCGTTATCTGCGTATCTTGGATCTTAATATCTCGAACCGCGGTACTTTCCATAACTTTTGAGATAATATGTGAAATATTTAAAACATCTCTATCAAAATTAAAAGTAATACTTGATTGATCTTTTCCAATTACTAATTGTTCCTCTCCTACATGAAAAGCATCATAGTAGTTGACTTCTTCTAATACTTGTATATCCTTAACATCTAATGTAATACTTCTGCGTTTTCCATACAAATCCTTAATATTCGCAATTGTACCGTCATAGATTACCTTACCTTCATCGATTATGATGATTCTCTCGCATAGCTCCTCTATATCTGATAAGTCATGGGTTGTTAGGATTACTGTTGTCTGATATTCTGCGTTGATATGTTTAATCGCTTGACGCATACTATCCTTAACAACCAAATCAAGACCTATTGTTGGTTCATCTAGATATAAAACCTTTGGATTATGTAATAACGCTGCTGCTAAATCGGCACGCATTCTCTGTCCAAGTGATAAAGTTCTTACTGTACTATGTATAAACTGGTCAAATCCAAGAACATCCTGTAAAAATTCCATTCGTTTCTTGAAATCTTCATCACTAACATTATATACTTCCTTAAGTATTGAAAATGTCTCACTAAGTGGTAAATCCCACCACAACTGTGTTCTTTGACCGAATACAACACCAATATTAGCCGCATTCACTTGTCGATTTTCATAGGGTACGATTCCATTCACTGTACATCTACCTGATGTTGGTGTAAGAATTCCTGTCATCATCTTTATGGATGTTGACTTGCCTGCACCATTACTGCCAATATATCCAACCATCTCCCCCTTGGCAATATCAAAAGATATATCATCTACTGCTAGTTTACGTACCTTCTCGTTAGAAAACAAACCCTTAATCGCTCCTTTAAAACCAGGATACTTCTTAGGGGATATGAATTCCTTTGACATGTTTTCAACATGAATCATTGGTACTCCTCCCTCTTTCTTTAATAACTTTATTACTTTCTTACAAGCATCTCACTTCTTAACAATTGATTAAAATACTCATTCATTAATAGTAAGTTTATACATATTATACCATTTTACCCCTGGGAACACAAGTTCTATTTTCGTTTTTTTTCGTAATTTTTATGTAAAACGAAAAAACGAGGTAGTTACCTACCTCGATGCTTCTCTTTTCGTTTTCGTTGTTTCATCTGATACAGAAGCTCTTCTCTCGCTTCCTTTTCTTCTTTCGAACATCTTTTTCTTTCAATCTTGCCAACTTCTTGCTGTAACTTCAAAGCTTGCATAGATTTTGTTCCGATACCTACTGTATTCATCTGTCTGTGTACTTCTCGTTGCAGCCTCTTTGGATTCACCTTGGTCTTTGCCTTTTTCTCAACATCAATGGAAGGACTAAAATGTAAATCATAGAACCTTTCAATTATAGCTGTTAATACTTCTGACTCCGTAGGTTCTGCTCCAAAAGTCACCTTACTTACCGTAAGTTTTTGATTCTCAACACGTTCAAATACACCAACCCAGAATGGTTCATCATAATACACTAGTAAACGAATATTGCTCATAAAGAAGCCTCCTTATAAATTATTCTAAGCCTAATGAACTTACAGCCCACGTAGGATACCAAAGAATGGACAACCAAGGAGGCAGGTTACTGACAGCAAAAGCTGCTTCCGGACTACCAACCGGAATGTGTTTTTATCTTTGTAATTGTATTATAATACATTGTAAATAATTTAGCTATTTATCTATTGATTTACAGTCGTTTCTAAGCAATAATATAGAGTGAAACTTACAATAAACTAAAAAGGAGAATCCATATGATTCAGTCAATCGTACATATCGCTTTAGTCGTTAGTGATTATGATGAAGCAATAAATTTTTACACTAAAAAGTTACATTTTACCTTAATAGAAGATACCTATCAACCAGAGCAAGACAAGCGCTGGGTTGTTGTATCACCTCCAGGTTCAAATGGTACTACAATCTTACTTGCTAAGGCATCAAAACCAATCCAAGAACCATTCATTGGTAATCAAGCAGGTGGCCGTATCTTCTTATTCTTAGGAACCGATGATTTCTACAGAGATTACAACGAGATGAAAGAATTAGGGATTGAAATTGAAAGAGAACCTAAAGTTCAAGATTATGGTACTGTCGCAGTTTTCAAAGATCTATACGGAAATCTTTGGGATCTAGTTGAATTCAATGAAGGTCATCCGATGTATAGCCGAGTGAAATAGCTATAATCAATTCGGTTTATTCTTCTGCTATACAAAAAACAGAAGCATCGTGACATTCCTACCTCGATGCTTCTAACTCTTCCTTACTACCCGATTTTTAAATACATAATTGTTTACAAACTCCTAGATATATCTACTTACTTTTTTCTTATATACTATATACTCCCTCCCATAAGAATTTTCCATATGTATTTCTTCTTCAACAATCTGTAGATGCATTAATATAATAGCTACCAAACTAAATACCAACAAAATTAAATTACCAAAAGCTATACTCGCACCGAGATAGGTTAAATCAAATCCAAGAAAAGCTGGATTCCTACTAACATGATAGATTCCATTGGTAACAATCTGTAGTTTCTCCCCTTGTGATATTCCTGCTCTCCAGCTATCTCGCATGGTAATCATCGCTGAAATAAAAACAATTGTACCACTTCCAATCAATAGAACACCTATGTATCGAACTCTCATATTGTGAATGAATGTAGTATTCAAATAAATGCTTATCATAATCAGCAATACAATTAAAGTTGTTATGATCTTTAATAGTTTCTCCGTGTAGATTGTGCGTCTCGCCTTATCTCCTAGCCCTAATTGATTTGTCCGTATTCCTTTCTTTCGTTGATCTAGCATCTTAGCAAAATACGCAAGATAAAATATTCCTAAAACAATGACTCCTATAGCTTGTATCAATTTAATCACTCCTTACATTTGAATATATTAATATATGTTCATGTATATTATATAAAGATTTATTATAGAAGTCAATCAATATTATGT
>NZ_CBDLAM010000151.1:0-9128 GCF_965301125.1 Anaerosporobacter sp.
GTTTTCATATACTTTCTCAATTCTTCTAAATACACAGTAACCCTTATTCACGTTATAAACGCCTTCAAGTTTATCTGTTTCTGATATAGTATAAGTTTCTTGTGTATCGACGTTACTTATGACATCGCCTGCACTTAGGACAGAAGTATCGACGTAACCAAAATCATCATCTTGATAGTATATTTCAGTTGGTATGAATGTAAATGTTTTTTCACCTTTTTCAGTATAAGTTTCTTTAACTACACCAACTTCATTTGAATCTCCACCGTTCGTAAAATAAGAACGTGGTGCTTTATAAAAAGTCTTTTCCGTTATAGAAGAAATAGGTATCTTAAGTCCGCTTGCTGAATTAAGAAGTAATTCTACTGTAACAAAACGATCTTCTATATAGCGTAGCATATAAGAGTTGAACTCTAATTTGGCAAAGTAGCCTTCACCTTTTTGGTATACAGTAACCGGTGCTGTTACTGTTAAATCATCTTTTTGAAAAGTCAGCTTAACTGAATTTTTATCTTGTAATTTTTCATATTGTTCTTTCGTAATATTAAGAATTAACTTCCATTTTTCATTGGTTACCAATTTATATACAGGACTATCTTTTTCTATCAGTTCATTCGTACGTAACATAACCTTATTATAAGAATCTGTGTTGAATGTATCTAAAGAAACGTCATCTTCTGTAAGATTTTCCATTCCATCAGAATAATATGATACAATACCACTTTTCTTTGATTTTACTACATCAAAAGCTGTACTAGATTTAGATGATTCTAAATTCTCGATATTTTCCATATTTGTATTATTAAGATAGTCTAATATGGCATTCTCCAAATCGTATTTAAAATCATAAACTGCATTATAATTACTCGAGGTATAATTATTCTTGAAATTACTTATATCTGATCGTATGTTTTTAATATCTTTAGCAGTTAATTTTATTGAGCCATTAGTATCAGCCAAAGTTTCATCTGTATTTCCGTTCTCATCTAGTGAGTAAACTACCGAATTTTTAGCTACTTTTTCACCATTTTTAATATAATAATTGACATAACCAGCTTGAGTAGAGTTTACCACTTCTTCTTCTCGAAGAATAACACCTTGGCAAGTATTATCATCTGCAATTGTTTTTGAAACCACTTCGTAGATTGCCAAATGATCTTTTCCCAAGTAAAGAACCACATTAATCCCTATATACAAAAACAATACAAAAAAGATTATTACGCCAATATTAATATTAATTGGTCTCCTATATTTGGCCACTTTTCTGTTTCTACTACTCATGTAAGCAACCTCCTCTACCAAGTGCAGAACCATTGGTATAATTATACTGTTTACCTTGATAGCTCTTAAACTGTTTCATCTCTTCTTCAAATTCGTCTTTCAGTTTCCACCAACTTGTATTCCAATTACTGAATACAGCATCATCTTCTGGTATTCTAGAAAATAATCGTTCTATTACCATATCAGGTCTAAGATATTCCAAAAAAATCCGAAGTCTTTGAATATATTCTTCTTTCGAACATATTGTAATTTCATTTGCCTCATATTGTTTTGCCATCTCGGAATTCTTTGCTATATACAAGGAATGTAGTTTAACAATATGAACAGGCAATACAGAAAGTATCTTAGAAGTTTCAATGACATCTTCTAATGTATCCTGAGGTAAGTTTAATATGATATGCGTACACACACAAAAATCATACTTTGCAATTCTTAATACTGCGTCTAAAAATTCAGCTAAAGTATGTCCTCTATTTATCTGATTAAGTGTATGGTAATTTACTGTTTGTAATCCTAGTTCAATTGTTATTGCGATTTTTCTTTCATTAGATAATTCTTTTAAAAATTGTAGATACTCATCCTTAATACAATCTGGGCGAGTTGATATGGAGATTTCAACTATGTCTGGATAAGTTGCTGCGGCAGTCATATAAGACTTGAATTGTTCAAGTGGCATATATGTATTCGTATAATTTTGAAAATAAGCGATAAATTTGTTTGCATGATATCGTTTGGAAATATGAGCTTTGTTCACAGCCAATTGCTTTACTACTGTTAGTTTATCATCCAAAGATTCGAATCCTGTTCCGATATCTGCACAAAAAGAACAGCCTGTCCCATTGATACGATTAGGGCAAGTAATTGGTAAATTCACAGGTAATTTATAAATTTTAGTACCATATTTATCTTTTAAATAATTTGAATATTTATAATACATAGCAACTCCATTGTTTCAATAATTACACCTATTGTATCATATATTCATAAAATTGTATAGGTAAATGGAATAACTAGTTTGTTTTTATTGTTAATAGAGAATGCATATTTTATGAAATTAAGAAACATACTATCTTTAGAATGACAAAGGAGGTATGTTATGAAAACCATAGACTATATTGTACTCATTCTAGTAATTATAGGAGCTATTAATTGGGGTCTTATAGGATTTTTAGGATTTGACCTCGTAAGAGTGATTTTCGGAGATATGACTTTAGTTTCAAGAATCATTTATGCCGTTATTGGTATTAGTGGTCTTTATGCACTTAGTTTCTTCGGCAGATTACGAAACGACTAGTTTGATTCTGGTATTAACACTCCCATTGTATCAGTGTAAAAGAGCAGATCCATTCCATAAAAGAAATGTTATCTGCTCTCTCTTAATTCTTTCTATAAGGATACTATAACATCATCCTGTAAACTGTTAGTAATGTTCGTACTAGATGTTGATATGCTCAGAACAAAGTCAACATGGAATTGATCTGATATTCTTTTAAGTTTGTCTACTACTGTTTCTATCTCTTCATCTGTAATTTGAGCTACCTTTAAAAAACTGTCAACAAAAACACATTCTAAGTCATGATCTTGTGATATTATTCCGCATATAAATCCTAAAAATTCATGGTAATTATCTATGAGGTAATCTTTCACGCTAATTAATCTGAGTTTATTATTAAGTTCATACATATGCTTATTACTTTTGTCTATGTATACAACTGCGCCTTCAGATTTCAGCATTTTTTCATTAGCCTTGTTAATAATTACCTTAGTTTTACCCTTGCCTTTTTCACCAACAATAATCTGAACCATAGAATTTCCTCCTTATGTGATGCAATTGATATTTAAGTAGCTTTAAAACTACCCAGCTCTTACCGAGCTGGTATATTAATATTATATGCCAAAGATCCATAAGTATATGAGTTAATTATAGTATAGGCTATAAGAATTTACAACCACTATTTGTAGATAAACTTAAGTAAATAAGACATTTGAGAGTACAGACTTGCTTTAGAGTCTGACTTCAAAATTATAGATATATATTCTTTATCGGATTTATCTTTGGAGTAAAGCACAAGGCAAGAACCAGCTTTAATCGTTGTTCCTGTTTTGCCACCAATTACTGTAATTCCATCTGGCATTGCTTCATTCCCTTTTAAATAAAGATTCGTAGTTGAGTATTCTTTCTCGATATTATTACCGCTAGCATTACTATAGGTAACTTTATATGATTTTTCACTTATGATGTCTATAAGAGTTGGCTGCTTAAGTGCTTCACGAAAAATCAAATAAATGTCATAAGCTGTTGTATAATGATTCTCATCGTGAAGTCCATGAGAGTTTACAAAATTCGAATGTGTTGCACCTATTTCTTTGGCTTGCTTATTCATCATTTTTGCAAATGCTTCTTCACTTCCAGCGACGTGTTCAGCAATTGCAATACCAGCATCATTACCAGAGCTTATTAAAAACATATTAAGTAGGTCTTCTAATTTAATTTTATCTCCTTCTTGTAAACCACATAAACTAGCACCAACTTCTGTTATGTGAGAAGCATTATAACTTACTGTAACAGTATCAGATAAATCTGCATTCTTTAATGTTACCAATGCGGTCATTACCTTTGTTATACTGGCTGGATATAATTTTTCATATATATTATCCGCATACAGCAATTCATTATCAGAGTTGTTAACTAATAATGTAGCCTCAGCTGCTAAATTACCATCTCCACCTTTATCGGATTTTAAAGGTATTACGCAGAGATTTTCACCATAGAGATTGGCATATTCATCAACAGTATCAATTGAAGTTGTATATCCTACTACATCTGAATTAATTTCAGAATATTTCATAAGTGCATCGGTAGACGACGAACACCCCGTTAGTGATAACAATACTAACAGGGAGCTTACTAATTTTATTTTCTTATTTGATCTCATTTTAACACTTCTCTCCATTCTAGATCGCCACGGTCTAGCGCTTTGATTAGTAATTCAGCAGTTGCCAAATTCGTAGCTAATGGGATGTTGTGCGTATCGCATAATTGAACGACGTTATTTACATCTGGTTCATGTGATTTAGGCGTCAATGGGTCTCTTAAGAAGATAACAATATCAATTTGGTTGTGCTCAATTTGTGCACCCAATTGCTGTTCACCACCTAGATGACCAGCCAGATATTTATGAACATTTAGATTCGTAACTTCTTCGATTAATCTGCCAGTTGTACCAGTCGCATATAATTCATTCTTACTTAATATACCGCGATACGCAATACAGAAGTTCTGCATTAATTTTTTCTTCGCATCATGTGCTATCATTCCAATATTCATATGCATTTACCCCCTTATATTATTTCTTTGTAAACTAATATTTAATATAAATCCTATTCCAACCATATAACTGACTAATGAACTTAGTCCATAACTTACAAAAGGTAACGGTAACCCCGTATTTGGTAGTATGAAGGTAGCAACACCAATATTGGCAAACACTTGGAACATAAACATTGCAGAAATACCAGTTGCTATAAGCATTCCCATATGATCTTTTGCTGTTCTGGCAACTGCAAGACATTTAAATATCAGTATTACAAGTAGTCCAATAACAACACAACAACCAATGAATCCAAATTGTTCACCTAATACAGAAAATATAAAATCACTTTCAGATACCGGTAAACTTTTACTCTTCAACTCTAAGGATTGCCCAGAAAATAGTTTTCCATACAACTGACCAGAGCCAATATATTCAACCGATATCTTTTGTTGCCATACCAAATCCGGATATTGATCTGGGAATTTAAATGATAAAATTCTACCAAGTTGATATCGTTTTAACAATTTCTGATAAGGTTGTTGTATATACCAATAGAGCCCTAAAACAGTTGGTAATCCTATAGCAAGAAAAGGTACGATTATCTTGTAACTAAGTCCTGCAGCATAAATCATGATAATGTAGATAAATACCATTACCATACTAGATGATAACGCTGGCTGTATTAATATCAACACTATAGGTAATATAACCATTATACCTGATATAAAAACAGTTGACAAGCGGTCCATCTTTTCTTTTCTGTCAGTGAAAAACTGTGCAAAAACGATAATCATCATAATTTTACATGTCTCTGCAGGTTGTAAGTCAAACACGATGAGATTTATCCAACGTCGTGTATCAAACTGTGTCTTACCAATACCAGGAACAAAAACTAGTAAAAGTAAAACAATGTTAAACAAATATATTAGCCATATAAAACGACAAACATAATGGTAATCAACTAGTGCCACAAAACACATCGCTATAAAACCAAGGATTAAACCAAGAATTTGTTTCTTAGCATCATCTGGTTCTACTAATTGAATTAAATAAATTCCTATACAGACAAGTATAAGAACAAGTACGACTAGCGAATAATTCATTCGCTTGAAGTCATAACGCTTAAAATCAAACATGAATAATCATCCTTATTTTCGTGGAGATTTCAGGTCTTTGATAGGAATATTGGCAATAAGTGCAGGGACCCTGCCATTATTCTCTTCTGAGTCAGTTTGTGTAATTTCAATATCTAACTTTTCTTCATCAATTTCCACATATTTTGATATAACTTTAATAATGTCATTTTTCATTTGTTCCATGATTTCAGGAGAACAATTTGCACGATCGGATACAAGCACAAGTTTTAAACGATCCTTCGCAACGTTACCTGATGCTTTTTTCTTAAATAATTCTGCTATACCCATTGTTTGATATTCCCTCCTTTTATTTCTTGAATATACTAGCTAAACGTTGCATTAATGACGCTTTTCCATTTAAGTCTAAGAAAGGAACGTTTTCCCCGGTGATTCTTTTACAAATATTCATAAAAGCTTGTCCAGCTAAAGTATCATCACCTACTAATGGTTCACCTTGGTTAGTTGAGATTACGATGCCTTCATCATCAGGTACAACACCAATTAGGTCAACTGCTAAGATTTCAACAACGTCGTCACTAGACATCATATCTCCACGTTTAACCATGTCCATACGAAGTCTATTTACAACTAAATGTGTTTGTTTAATTTCATTTGCCTCAAGTAATCCGATAATTCTATCTGCGTCGCGTACTGCCGAAACTTCAGGAGTTGTAACTACCAAAGCACGATCCGCTCCCGCTATAGCATTTTTAAAGCCTTGTTCAATACCAGCTGGACAATCCATTAGTATGTAATCAAACTCATCTCTAAGTTCATCAGCTAACTTTCTCATTTGTTCTGGAGTAACTGCTGATTTATCTCTTGTCTGTGCAGATGGTAATAAGTAAAGATTGGGATATCTCTTGTCTTTAATTAATGCTTGCTTAATTCTACAACTTCCTTCAACAACATCAACCAAATTGTATACGATACGATTCTCAAGACCCATTACAACATCAAGATTTCTTAATCCTATATCTGTATCGATTAATACTACTTTTTTGTTTAGTTTCGCTAATCCAGTGCCTACGTTAGCTGTGGTAGTTGTTTTGCCAACGCCACCTTTTCCTGACGTTATAACTATTACTTCACCCATGTAAATTTCCTCCAAACTTTTTGTTGATTCATAATGTCTAATGTTGCCATATTGTAACACTGAACGTAGTAAGAACATATTCAGTGTTACTGACAACAATTTATAGACTAGTTCTATAGACGAATGTCATTAAGAACATCTTTACTAATGGACTCAATATAAATGTTTCCATTTTCTACATAAGCAATCTTTGCTTCCTTGGAAATATCTGTGGATTTGTCATCAGGAGATCTGCCAATGATATCTCCTATCCTAATTTGTACTGGATTCATTGAAAGGGCAACTACAAAGCTATTCTGATTACCAGAAGCACCTGCAAATACATTGCCTTTTAATGCACCTAGTATTATAACATTTCCTTTGGATACAACTTTGGCTCCAGCATTCACATCACCGATAATAATGATACTAGTCTCGAACTCAAGCACTTGTCCGGAACGCAAATTTCCTTTATAAAATTGTCCAGTATTACTAGACAGTTCCATCAATCTATCATTCAAACATTGTTTGAAAATCTTTTCTTTCTCTGCATCTAAATCAACTACACACACAACATTTAGATCAGAATTTTCTGAGATAATATCTAATATATCTCTCTCATCGTCTGTCGTTAATTCTCTACCTTCAAATGTTACAGCGACACTTGCATTTCCAAGAAATTTGGCTGATGCTTTGAATTTCTCAGCTATATTTGATTTTAATTCCTCGAAATCAAGATTAGCGTCAAGTACAACAATAATACCTGATTGATTTCCTTTAATCATAACTGAATTATCCATTTATCAACTTGCTCCTTTCAAAAGTTTGTATCATTAATCTGTCTAGTCAGAAATGCCACCGCTTAGTTCAGGAAGTTTTACTTCACTATCTAACATATCCTTATATCCATCTTGTTTATAATAATACTTGTAGACATCTCTTGCAAGCTCAGCAGCATTACTTGAGGTATAACCATTTGGAATTACAACCGTAACCGCGATTTCTGGATCATCATATGGAGCATAAGATACAAATAACGCATGGTTTGGTTTTTCTTTGTTTTCCTGTGCAGTACCAGTTTTACCTGCTATTTCAATGTCCATTCCATCAAACAATTTCTTAATTGAACTGTCTTCTCCATTAACAACCTTATACATACCTTCTTGGATTAAATTCCAAGTAGTATCACTAATTTCTACGTTATTAAAAATGGTAGATTTATTTTGTTCAATTACTTTCTTATTAAGATCTTGTACTCTATTAAAGATTGTAAGGTTAAAACATGTTCCTCTATTAGCAATTGTAGTAACGTAGCGAGCGATCTGTGCTGGCGTAAAGCTATTAGTACCTTGTCCAATAGCAGAACGAACAGAATCCCAATCTGAAATCTTAGGATCGTATTCCGGTAATTCAATACCGCTAGTAGTCCCCAAGCCAAACATTTCAGCATACTTCTTAATTCGTTTTAGACCTAAATTACTGTTATAATTACCAGATGACTCTGTACCTAGTCGATAACCAACTTCATAGAAGAAATAGTTACACGATACTTCAAGTGCATTTGGAACATCAACTTTACCATGTGAATGTTTCGTATGATCCTTTGGTCCATTGCTAATTTTGTTAAATTGATATTTATCAAGTATTGTTTCTGAAGATCCAACTGCCCCTTCTTCTAATCCTGCAACAGATGTAATCATCTTGTAAGTTGAACCAGGCGCAGTTCTTGCTTGAAGTGCACGGTTGAATAGAGGTGAAGATAAATCATTACTTATTTTATTAAAATAACCAGAATCAACTCGATTTGCAAACATATTATTATCATAACTAGGATAAGATACCAATGCACGTACCTCTCCAGTTTTTGTATCAGTAACAACAACAGAACCGGAACAAGGTTCTAAAGCTAATTGCGCTGGTGTAATTTCAAGATTCTTTATCTTGGTCTGGATAAAGGATGCAGGTGATAATGTACCCGACTTTAGTCCTGTTATTTCTTTCTTATCATATTCTAACACACTCTGGTCAAATAATAAAAGACAAATTTCTTTTCCTGATAATTTGTACGAATATACCAAATCTCGGTATATAATTTTGTTAAAACTGCTATCATCAGTCAAAGTATCTATAATCCTATCTAGAAGCTTTGCGTACAATTCTTCTGTGCTATAATACTCATCGCCTACGTTTAATTTAGTTAAATCTATGAAATTATTTGAAAGAGCATATTTAAGAAATTGACTAAAACTTATAGTCCCATTTTTATAGGCAGTAAGTGTTGTATCATTTTCTGAAATATTTGAAGTTAATAATATTTTTTGA
>NZ_CBDLAM010000152.1:0-9098 GCF_965301125.1 Anaerosporobacter sp.
GCTTCAAGTCTATTCGTGCCTACTTCTATAAGAGTACTTACAATGATTCTTGCCATAAAAGGCCAAACATCATCTGCGTGTATTGTAATTACAACCTCTTCACTATCTCCATATATGTCAAGTTCAAATATTTCACGTTCCGTAGATTTTTTTTGCTTCTTATTATCAGCAAATGCTTTAAAATCATGCTTGCCTATCATATAAGAGGCTGCTTTTCGCATTTCTTTCAAATCTAATTTATCAAAACAATAGTAACTATATTTACGATTGAATACATTCGGTACTTCTCCAATACCAATCTTATATTCATATACAAAGGATTTTGCATTAAAACTACTATGAAAACGTTCTGGAACCTCTAACACTTCTTTTACTGCTATATCTCTTGGTAAAAAACGATTTAGATAATGTTTGATCTCATATGGCTTCATATCGGAGCTCGTTACAAAATTAGCAACCTGTGCATGTGCATGCACACCAGCTTCTGTTCTAGCTGCTCCAATTAACTCAATATCTTCCTGTTCCATTTTATTTAATACCGATTCAATTTTGTCCTGTACTGTTACACGATTAGGATATTTCGGTTGTTTTTGCCACCCGTCATATCGGGAACCATCATATTCAACTACCAACTGAATATTTCTCATTGTTTTTTCTACCTCGTCTTTGTTTTAACTTATATCAACTGCAGCGTTGACCTTGTAACCATTCAATTTCCAATTATAACATGTTACTAAGAAGATTCCAAGGGTAAATTATTTAGTGGCTGTTCACATGTTTTTCAAGTGGTAGAATCTGAATAAACAGTTGCATTATGGCTTATCGTAAAGTTTTCAAATTAAAAGCATTCACACACCGGTAAAAAAACAATCCCACGAATTTGAATGCCTATGTCGTACATTTCATGTTCGCCATAGGCACACACCTTCGTGGGATTGTTTTTTTAACGTTGCATTTCATTGCTTTTAATTTGAAAACTCCATATCTACTTCTTCTAGCAACTGTTTATTCAGATTCTTAATTACTGGAGTTCATGTGACAGCTTCTTATTTCGTTACCTTCCTTCTCATATACATCTTAAGATAGCTATTAATATTAATAATGCTCCAGAGAACACTCCACATACTTTACTATTCAGTTTCTTAACATGAGAGAATTCTGTAATTAGTAGATTTCCTAATGTCAGAAATCCAATTTGTGTCAGACCAACTACAATAGGCACAAACGTACTATGCATTCCAATTGCAACTATAGCTATTCCTGCACTGATAGAATCTGCTGATAAGGCAAACCCTAATATAATCGCTTCAAACAAATCGATCCGCTTTGATTCATCTAAGTCATACCTAGCCTCTTCATCACTAAACAAACTATTACGTATATAGATAACTCCCATTAATACTAAAATTGCTGTTCCTATAATCATCATTACATCAGCTGGTATATACTTAGTCATCTGTTTTCCCACTAAAATAGATAGGTACATTACACCGCATGAAATTAAACCAATTATTGTTTTTTCTAACGCTCCAATCCTAACACCGCGTAACGGGTATGCAATTCCAATTCCCAAAGCATCTATACTTAATGAGATTGATATCACAATAATTTGCAATAACAATTTCTTTTCTCTCCTTTCAAAGGGATTTTCACGTCTTTACAGACAGCCCCTTGTATTAAGGTATGCACCCTTAATGATTCTGGCTACTTCTATCTTTCATAATTTCTATGTCCATGCATATATTAAACTAATTAATGTTACAAGGAGTCTCTACATGAATTATCACAATCTATCCACACAGGATACAGTAAAAGCTCTTCATACGTCTATTGATTCAGGACTCACTAGCAAAGAAGCAGGAAAACGTATCCATGAGTATGGAGAGAATGTTCTTGAATCAAAGAAAAATAAGAGTATAATAACCAAATTCTTTGCGCAGTTTAAAGATTTTATGATAGGCATCTTAATCATTGCAGCTATCGTCTCCTTTGTTATATCGTTATTAGAAGGCCATGCTGATTTTGTTGATCCTATCATCATCTTTGCCATTATAATTTTGAATGCAATATTAGGAGTCCTGCAAGAAACGAAAGCAGAAAAATCCCTAGAAGCTTTGAAGAATATGTCAGCCCCTACCGCCACTGTCTTACGTGATGGAAGTCAAAGCGTAATCTCCTCAAAAGATTTGGTTCCAGGGGATATTATTCATCTAGAAACTGGACATTTCGTTCCAGCTGATGCTAGGTTACTAACCTCTATTAATCTTAAGGTTGATGAATCCGCATTAACTGGTGAATCTCATTCCATCGAGAAAATTGCAGATAAATCTTACTCTGAAGATACTCCTTTGGCAGATCGGAAAAATATCGTATACGCTACTAGTATCATTACATACGGCCGAGGTAGTGCAATTGTAACTAGTACAGGAATGCATACCGAAGTCGGACACATAGCAAAATTGATTATGCAAGATGATACACCAGATACCCCTTTGCAGAAACGTTTGGCGCAAACTGGAAAAGTGTTGGGAATCGCTGCATTACTAATATGCCTTGCAATCTTCGTACTTGGCACATTGCAAGGTAGACCTCCTTTTGATATGTTCATGACTAGCGTATCATTAGCTGTTGCTGCAATTCCAGAAGGCCTTCCTGCAATTGTAACTATCATGCTATCTCTTGGTGTATCCCGTATGGCTAAGAAGAACGCAGTAATCCGTAAGTTACCTGCTGTTGAAACCTTAGGTAGTGCAACAGTAATCTGTTCTGATAAAACCGGTACATTAACACAGAATAAAATGACAGTCACTGATATCTATTCAGTTAGTGGCAGAGAAATTCTTGACTCCAAAGAAGCTTGTCACATTCTTACTCTCGGCTCTCTATGTAATGACTCCACATTAAAAGTTACTAAAAAAGACATCACTGCTACCGGAGAACCAACCGAAAATGCGATTGTATTAGCTGCTTGTAAAGTAGGAATTAATAAAGCTAAATTAGATCTTAATAACAAAAGACTTGCAGAAATACCATTTGATTCTTCAAGAAAATTAATGACTACGGTAAATAAAATGGAAGATGGTAAGATTCTTTGTATAACCAAAGGCGCTCCTGACGTACTTCTTGCCAAATGTACGCATTACAATGACAAAGGTAAAATCTTGCCTTTAACAAATAGCAAACGTGCAGTTCTTAATAAATATAATGGTGATATGGCCAAACGTGCCCTTCGTGTTCTTGCAGTTGCATACAAAGAAACTGCTACTGTTCCAAAGGGTACTGCACTTATGGAAAGCGCGCTTATATTCAATGGTTTAATCGGTATGATTGACCCACCTAGAGAAGAAGCCAAGGAAGCCGTATTCGTTTGCAAACGTGCTGGTATAAAACCAGTTATGATTACTGGTGATCACATCACCACTGCTTGTGCAATTGCGAAAGATTTGGGAATACTAGAGAATCAAGATAAAGCAATCACAGGTACCGAATTATCTGCTATGTCAGAAGAAGCGCTAAATAACAACATTGACGAGTATAGCGTATTTGCTAGAGTTACTCCAGAACACAAAGTAAGAATCGTTAAAGCATTTCAAAAGAAAGGTAATGTAGTAGCCATGACAGGTGACGGTGTTAATGATGCGCCTGCATTAAAGACTGCAGATATCGGCTGTGCTATGGGGTTAAGTGGAACTGACGTTGCTAAAAATGCAGCAGATATGATATTGACTGACGATAATTTTGCTACAATTGTCTCCGCCGTTCAAGAAGGTCGAGGAATCTATCAGAATATTAAGAAAGCTATACATTTCCTATTATCCAGTAATATAGGTGAAATCCTTACGATTTTCGCTGCCATTCTTATGGGTTTGCCTTCCCCATTACTTGCTGTACAGCTATTGTGGGTAAACTTAGTTACTGACTCCCTACCTGCCATATCACTAGGAGTAGAACCTGCAGATAAAGACATTATGAAAAACAAGCCAATCTCTCCAAAGGCTGGAATGTTTGCAAATGGACTTGTATTCAAGATTATCTTTGAAGGTCTTCTTATCGGCTCACTTGCACTAACCGCCTTCATACTTGGCTACCGCTACAAACTTGGTGGTACATCGAATGCTTTAACCCTTGGGCGCACCATGGCTTTTGCAGTACTTAGTTTGTCACAATTATTCCATTCCTTCAACATGAGAAGCGAGAAATCCATAGTAAAAATAGGTATATTTAGCAATGTGAAACATGTGTTATCCTTTATCGTCTGTTCCATACTTCTTTCCGCAGTTATTATGTTAGAGCCTTTAGCCGTTATATTTAAGGTAGTACCATTAAACAACATGCAATGGATTACTGTTATTATTCTATCTTTCGTTCCAATACTTGTGGTTGAAACACAAAAAAGGGTGAATAAAAATTATTGAATTCATGAAATAAAGGTTGTATACTAATATTAGATAATTACGATAGCTACTGGGCAATTAAGGAGGCTACACAATTGAAAAACCAAAAAACGACCGCGAAACTAAAACCATTTGATAATACTTTATTGGATGATTTAAACATGTACGATAAGATGCCATATTCTAGTAATTATGACTTGTGCAACTCCAATACTGTTTGTTTGCAAAGTGGTAACTTGCTAAAATTCTATCGTGTCAACGAAAAAGAACCCTACATAATTAAGCCAGATGGGAAACGATTGCATGTAAACACAGCTCCCACAAAGGATTTAAAGGAGGCCGAAGCACCGGCTATTGATTCAGATGACACAGATAGTCTAACTGCAGAACAACTGGAAAGTTTATTAAGAGATTCAGACATATAATGAAAAAAAGAATGTTGCAAAATTAAGCAGTCATGCTATGTTAATAAAACTAAATGCTTTCATGCACCGGCAAATATTTGTTCTTTTTGCTAGTGTATGAAAGCATTGTCATTATTTGAAACGCTTATGATATTTTACTATCAAGACTTAACAGTAGGTACGTACAATTGTTACTCCTATGCTTGGTAAACAACTTGTCCATCAACCAACGTATAGCGAATCTTTCCACACACTTTCTTACCTTGGAATGGTGTGTTCTTACCTTTAGAAACGAAGTCTTCCACGTCAATTGTATATTCTTCATCTGGATTTGCAATAACAATATCAGCGATTGCTCCTTCAGATAACATTCCTTTATTAATTCCTAGTACTTTCGCTGGATTTAAACTCATCTTCTCAACAAGTTGTCTCGGAGTAAGATAACCCGTCTTAACAAGCTCCGTCATTGTTAACGCAAAGGCTGTTTCTAATCCTACAATTCCAAAAGGTGCAACTTTAATTGATTCCTTCTTCTCTTCTTCACTATGAGGAGCATGATCGGTAGCAATCACATCAATCACATTATCTCGTAATGCTTCTTTTAATGCTTGCACATCTTCCTTGCTTCTTAATGGAGGATTCATCTTATAATTTGCATCATCTGATGTAATATTCTCATCTGACATAGTAAAATGATGCGGACACACTTCTGCTGTTACTGATATTCCTTCCTCTTTTGCTTTCCCTACCATCCATGCGCTATCTTTGGTAGAGCAATGACAAAGATGTAACTTTACTCCTGTTTCTTTTGCTAATAGAATATCTCTTGCTGTAATTACATCTTCTACTGAATTCGTAATTCCTGGCATTCCTAATTCTTCTGCCTTATTACCAGCATTCATAACACCGCCCTGTACAAGACTCCTGTCTTCACAATGAGCTAGAACGACAATTCCTTTATCTTTTGCTATCTTCATAGCCTCTCGGTATAATGCTGGGTCCATAACGGATCTACCATCTTCACTAATTGCCACAGCACCCTCATCTGCCATAGCAGATATATCAGCTAATTCTTTTCCAATTTGATTTTTGGTAACGGCACCAACTGGTAACACATGAACAACCGCTTCCTTTTCTGATTTCTCATTTATAAATCTTACCATTTCCCTACTATCTATAACAGGGTTTGTATTTGGCATTGGACATATACTTGTGAACCCACCATGTGCTGCTGCCAATGCTCCTGTCTGAATGGTTTCTTTATATTCAAATCCTGGTTCTCTTAAATGAACATGCAAATCAATAAAACCTGGCATAACATAGCAGCCAGTTGCATCAATACACTGATCTGCATCCTTTGCAATATTTTGTCCAACTTCAACAATATGTTTATCCTCAACTAGGATATCACAAATTTCTTCTCTATCTGTTGCTGGGTCAATCACATACCCATTCTTAATTAGTATCTTCAAAAGAACCACCTTTCTATCATAAAAACAAGTTACTCTAATTCAACACTATCAATATCATCGAGCATATTTTGATTTTCGATATACTGATCAAATTCTTCTTTGGTAATCCATTTATAGTTATGTAATTCTTCTGACAGCATAATGTCATCCATACCCGCCAAACATAGATAACTAATACCAATTGTATACGTATCACCAGCCATAAAAGACCACGTATATAGGAGGCGATCAATTTGTGCATATAAACCTGTATCTTCAGTAATTATTCGTATAACTGCTCTATCAGGTGACTCACCAAACTTGATTTCTCCATCGATAAATCCCCATTGATATGGATCCTGAATTCGATCATCAAACCATTTTTCAACAATAAGATATTTGTCTAGACTTTTTACGATACCCTTAACAATAATTCGATATTTATTCATCCATACACCCTCCTACAAGCCTTATCCTTGCCATTATAACATACTCTTTCCCCATCAGTAAACAATACTATGAAATTTATACCATTTCTATTATAGTATGTTCTGTATATTTTTCTCCAAACATTTGTAAATATAATGATTTAAGTTCTTCATACAATTCTGTATCTTCTCCATCCCATTGTAATGGAAGATATAGAATGTCAAATTCCACTCCAAATACGGTAGAACGTAATGAAACTTTTCTTAGACCATTCTTTTCATAGAAAGCAATTCTTCTTATTCTCTGTAACTTCTCTGCCTCATTCTTAGCAGTACGTACCGTTTCTACTTCTATAATATAACCTTTTGATATAGAATCTTCTTTCTTAAGCATCTGTAGTAACTTTGATCCATATCCTTTACTACGATACTTACGATTACTTGCAAAATAATCTAGTAATTGAAAACCACTCTCTTTGTTATGCATAAACAAGGCATATGCCAATAATTCTTCTCCTTCATACAAACCATAGATTGTATAAATTCCATTCTCCATATAAGATTGAATCATAGATAATGATTTCAATTCGCTCTTTGGAAAATCATGTTTCAAATGATTTTCATATAAATCATTAAGTTGTTCCGTATTAATATTTCTTACTTGCATTTTTTCCTCCAGTAAATCGAAGTTTTTTTCTCCTATTATGATCATGCTAAATTTCGAGAAAAACTCCATATAGCTTTTCATGGCTTCTTGATACACAATAAATATTCCTCTAAAAGGAATATAATTTTTGAACCTTAATCCATGTGTATAATTATATACTAAGAATCTTAAGTTTACAAATCACGAGCCTTCCTACTATGACACATATATTACATAAACGAAATTAAACGACACAAGAATATTACAAAAATAACCATAATGACTTGTAAAAATTCAGGTTCTATACTATACTAGATTTATGTTTGCAACGCGTATTATACGTAACATTTATTCCTCTTTTTTTATTATCGTAAACAAGAATGGAGGAACTTCTATGAAATCAATAAAAAAATCTAGTCTAACCCACAAAAAAATATATCTTGTTATTCTTGCACTACTCTTACTATTCACCACACCACTTATTAACATACGAACTCAAGCTATACAAGTAAAAGCTTCTTCTGCTGGTACCTATCCTTTTGTAGTTTTGACAAGCTATAGTGAAACCCTTTCTATTGGCGATAGTATATATCTAGTCGCATTTACTTCCACAGGTAATCTACCTACTTGGAAAAGTAGCGATTCTAAAATTGCATCGGTTAATACATACGGCGAGGTACTTGCCAAAAAATCTGGAAAAGTCACCGTCACAGCAAAAATAAAAGGTGCTGAGTCAAGTTGCAAGATAACAGTAAAAAAAACCACCATAACGGTAAATGAAACAAGCATATATTTAGAGCACGGTGAAACCTTTTTATTAAAATCAAGTACATCAACTGGTTCTACAGTAACTTATAAATCCAATAGAAAGAGCATTGCTACAGTTGATGAGAATGGATTAGTTACTGGTATGAAACCTGGTGAAGCAAGTATTACTATATCAGCAGACGGTACTACTGAAACCTGCAAAGTTAAAGTCAAATCACCTCAAGTTTCCTTGAGCAAAACAAATCTATCTCTTTATCGTGGCCAAACTCACAAATTAAACGTCAAAGTATCTTCTAATCTAACTCCCAAATGGAAAAGCAATAAAAAAAGTGTAGCAACCGTAGACGAAAGCGGTAATGTAACTGCAATAAAACACGGAACAGCACTCATATCTGCTACTATTGATGGAGTTACAAGAACTTGTACTGTAACAGTTAATTCGCCTACCATTGAATTAAGTACAACTTCTTTGTCCTTACTAGTTGATCAAACGACTACACTCTATGCAACTGTATCTTCTGGGAATACTCCTGTTTGGTCCTGTAGTAATTCTAATGTTTTAGAAGTCAAATCAGATGGAACAATTACAGCCTTAAAGAAAGGTACTGCCTACGTCTATGCAACTGAAGACGGTACCAAGGTCAAATGTAAGGTCACAGTAACAGAACCTAAGAAATAAAACTTCACAAAAAAGAGGAATAAATGTTGCAAACATTCACTCCTCCTTACTAATTCAACGATTTTCAACTCTATATACAATAGAACAAAATAATCTTTTCTACATAAAAAAAATTAAGTTTGCAAATACTAATCTTGCAAATACAATTTATAGGATTCGAGTGTCAAAAGCATTTTCTCTTATGGATGAATAATCAAAAATATTTATTCATTCGAGTTCATCGATGTACTTGTGTAATTTAGTATTGATGCAAAACTCTTTCTATGTTTCATAGCTTCTTAGCTTACGTACTATGACACAAAACACGCTACACACCTAAGTACTTCTA
>NZ_CBDLAM010000153.1:0-8956 GCF_965301125.1 Anaerosporobacter sp.
CGTCTTGGTCTCTCACTACCACAACTTGGTCTTTCCATTTCTCGTCTTGGTCTTTGCATTTCATGACTACATTTTGGTCTTTCGCTACATCTATTCATTCTTTCATTACAGGAATTATTTCCACAATTCATAATTATCTCCCTTTATTCTATATTTCATATTGCATAATATATCTTATTCAACACAAATTGATTGGGGAGAATTTTATTTCGTGACCAAATTGTACAATTAGACCAAATTTGAATGTATGACTTATAATTCTTCCTTAAATTCGTAATCTTTACCAGGAAGTATTGCATTAAGTAAAATACCTGCAAAAGCAGCAACTGCTAAACCAGATAATGTAATATCAAATTTACCAATGGAGAAATTAATACCCGACTTTATTACATCACCTATTCCATCAATATAAACAGATTGGAATTGAATACCTAATGCACAAACCAAAATAACTGCTGCTACAATAAGATTTCTACTCTTTGTAAAATCTACAGAATTTTCAACTACGTTACGCACACCAATTGCAGAGATCATACCATATAAGATCAATGATACACCTCCAATAATTGCTGTTGGAATAGAACTTACAACCGCTGCAAATTTTGGTGAAAATGATAACAGAATTGCAATACATGCAGCAATTCTCATTACTAATGGATCATAAACTTTTGATAATGCAAGTACACCTGTATTTTCACCGTATGTTGTATTGGCAGGGCCACCAAATAACGCAGATACACTTGTTGCTAAACCATCACCTAATAACGTTCTATGAAGACCAGGATCTGAAATGTAGTTTCTTCCTGTTGTTGCACTAATAGCCGAGATACCACCAATATGCTCCATAATTGTAGCTAACGCTATCGGAACAATCGTGATAATTGCACTTAAATTAAATTTTGCAAAACTAGCTGTTTGTAAAGGAATACCAAACCAGTTTGCTTCCTTAACTGCAGTGAAATCTACTTCACCCATACAAAGAGCTACTAGATATGCTCCTAAAATTCCTAGCATAATAGGGATAATCTTAATCATACCTTTTCCCCATATATTACATATAACTACAATGCCCAGCGCAACTAACGCAAGTATCCAGTTTGATGAGCAGTTATTAATTGCTGTAGGAGCAAGTATAAGACCAATTGCTATAATAATAGGACCTGTTACAACAGGTGGAAAATAACGCATTACCTTCTTTACTCCGAATGACTTAATTAAAGCAGCAACTACTAAATACACCAAACCCGCAACAACTACGCCACCACCTGCATAAGCTAACTGAGTTGGATCTGCTACACCATCCTTGAGAGGTGCTACAGCTGCATACCCTCCTAAAAAAGCAAAAGAAGACCCTAAAAAAGCTGGTACCTTTCTCTTTGTTAATAAATGAAATAACAAAGTTCCAATACCAGCCATAAATAATGTTGTAGAAATACTAAGTCCTGTTAAAATAGGAACTAACACAGTTGCACCAAACATTGCAAATGTGTGTTGAAATCCTAATAATAACGTCTTCGGTAAACCTAACTGTTTCACATTGTAAATACCTTCTTGTGCTTTTGATTGATTCTGATTACTCAGTTCTTTCATGAAGTAAATCCTCCTACTTAAAAATTCTTTTGTGACTTATCTCTAGTAAAAACATTGATTATTTACCAATTCCCAATATTTTACTCAAGGCATATCATTTTATTATATCATGTATTAATTCCGAAAATCAATACTAAAAAAGTATTCGCAATACTCCACTATTCCATTTATAATCTTATATCTTCTCCAATCATATCAATAATTATTTATACTACAGTAGAAATAATTTGCACTTAAAAGATTTATGTGAAAATTCTGTCGAATATTCTGACAATTAATATCCTCTAATTCTATCGCTCTCATCTTCTGATGTGTTGGTGATTGACTTAATTATCACATCATAACCATACTTATCGTTTACCTGTACGTGAACACGATCATTTATTCGATGCCCCATGATTGCCTTACCTAATGGTGACTCTATGCTAATTAATCCCTTCAACACATTCTCACGTACTGTCGTAACAATTCGATAGGTTTCCATTGTATCATCTTCTTCAAAATATAATTCAACGGTGTTATTCATTCCAATTACATCTTCATCTGATGAATCATCTATTACCTTAGCTGTCTTAACCATTCTCTCTAGATAACGAATACGGCTTTCATTCTTATTCTTATCCTTCTTTGCCGCATAATACTCAAAATTTTCGCTTAAGTCCCCGTGCGCTCTTGCTTCTTTCACAGCTTCGATAGCTTCTTTTCTAACAACTAGCTTTCTATAATCAATTTCATCTTGAATTTTCTTGATATCACTCTTTGTTAATTCATTGTACATGATAAATTCCTCCACATACATCCATTTATTTTGGTTGTTTATGATTGCTACAAGACTTACAAATACTCTTCCAACCAACGATTCTCTTAACTTTCTTTGGCAACTCCCTACCATTTTTTTCTTTGTACGATTCTTGAATCACACATGTGCATTCTTCATCAGAGATTTCTTTGTTAGATAATATTAAACATCTCATGGTAAATATTCCTTTCTCTATGTGTAGGATATTATTCTAAATCATCCCAACATCCTTACTATTACATTGTAAAATCTTTTGTCACAAGATTCATTATACCATATAAATATAGTAACATGTATAAAAACTAACGAGAGTTTTTTCTACAATTATTAAGGGTTCAAAAACAATAGTATTTGAACCCTTAGTAATCTATATCAATTTTCTATTATTTCTAATAATAATTCCAAGAATAATCATAACAATACCTGTAGTTAATAGATATATCTTATCTTCGACACTTCCTCTCATCATTGAAAACAAATAGAACTTTTCAAGATACCTCTTGGCACCTCCCATACACATGACATAATACAAAATAGGTATCATATATGCTACTGCTAGATTATCCACTATACTATAACTTATTATTCCTAAGCCTCCCAAAAACAGACAATTCGCAACTCCCCCATATAGATATTGGTAATACGGAAAATGACTTCCTTGCTGTTTCATTAATAACAGAAATAAAACTAGACTAATAAGTAAAATCAAAACACCTTCTACCAGACGAATTCCGTGTACTATGAACATGGATTCTTTCTTCGATTGTACTAGTTCACGAATGCTAGGGTCCTCATCTGGAATGAATAAGGGAACACACAATACAATGCCAAATAAAGATAAATAAAGATCAACCACTTTTGCTGACTGTAAGAAATCTAAATTAGATAGACCCATTATTATCTGTGCAAGTAAAGCCATAAAGAAAACTGCGATAATATGTGGTAGTAAATTAAACTTCAAGTTCACTTTTGCGATGCTTAAATATCTTTCCATTGATCATAAGTGCCCCCTTTCGTTTGTAATGATAAATTATGATTGTGGCAACAATCAATAGAATAGAGATTCCACTGTAAAACAAACGATTACGTACTAATTGCGGAAATATCTCTTTAAAAACTTCATACTCCCCTACCGTGTTAAATCTTGGCATAATATTATAGCCAACTGTTCCTACCAATAAGTCTGCGCCCATAAATATACTGATATACCACCAAAGTCCTTGAACTAAAATTGCAATCGGTCCATTGGTTAACTCAGTAAGGAAAAAGGAAGCGGAAACTGCTATAAGTATAGTAGGGAGTAACCATCCTCCAATATATCTAACATAAGTGAATGCATCACCCTTAATACCATTTTGCGCTGCTGAATATAAGGATTGCAAAGTAGGTGATATACTTAATAGAATTACGGGAACCAAAACCATTATTACAGTTGCCAGATATCGAGACAAAACAATTACTGCTGATGATACTTTTTTCGAATAAATTACATCAGAGGCTTTCGCCCTCTTATCTCTTAGCCCTCTAGTAACACCTAAAAACATCGGAAGAATTGCTAATACAAGCCCCATATAATCGCAGAATAATCTAGCATATGCTCCAGATATTTTATCATTGTATAAGATATCTTCATATTCTTTCATGGCATCTTCATAAGTCATGGGTATATATGCGTTAATCTTAAGTTGACTAGCCTTATAATTCGTCCCGCCACCAAGTAAATCATCAATTTTATCCATATTGGCTTCAAACTCTTCATAAGATATACTATCTTTTACAATACTATTCTCATCCACAGTCTCCTTAATAATAGCTTCAATCTTAGACTGTGTCTTTTTACTTGGGTGAACTTCCTTATAAAAACCAAATGGATATGCAATGTACGTTTCATTTTCAAATTCTCTCAGTAATGCATCTATTGTATATTCCATAATTTCTTTCGGATTCTCACTATACTTATACCCGTAATCTGCTTGCCCTTCTTGTGGTTTTGTTATACCTGTATTGGACTCCATTTGTGAAACAAAAAAAAGTACTAAACACGCAAGGAATATATAATAAGTAGTACTCTTTACTATGGCTCTACACTCTTTCATAAATAATGTTCCAAACATTATTGTTCACCTCTTTTCTCATGCATCAGACACATATAAGCGTCTTCTACATTAGGTGTACAAAGGGTTGCCCCATCAAATACTTCTTCATCCATACCTGCAACAAATCGAACGGTTACCTCAGATGGCATACGAAGCATATTAGTAACAAGATATCTGTTCTTAATATCTTCGATTTCAATTTTAGAAACAGTAGCTGTATAGATTTTTCCTTCCGCTTGTTCTAATAATTCTGTAACTGTACCGTTAAATACAATGTTACCTTCATCCATTACTGCAATCTTTTCACAAGTAGCTTCAATATCTCCCACAATATGAGTAGACAAAATTACAATTCTATCATCTGCTATCTCTGATAATAAATTACGGAATCGAACTCGTTCTTCTGGATCAAGTCCAGCTGTTGGTTCATCCACAATCAGCACTTTGGGATCATGCAATATGGCTTGTGCAATACCAAGTCTTCTCTTCATACCACCAGACATGGCCTTTACTTTTGTTCTTTTGTTATTCTGAAGATTCACTCTTCTTAACAACTCTGGAATTCTCATTTTTCTAGTATTCTTATCAAGCCCCGATAACACGCCTAGATAATCCATAGCTTCATATGCTGTCATATTTCCATACATCGAAAAATCTTGCGGTAGATACCCTATAATACTTCTTACTTTCCCTTGTTCTTTCACAGGAATATCACATACGTTAATTTCTCCACTACTTGCAGGTAATAACGTAGAAATCACCTTCATTAATGTAGTCTTTCCTGCTCCGTTTCTTCCAAGTAAACCAAACATTCCCTGCTTAATATGTAGATTCACGTCACAAAGGGCTTGTTTCTTTCCATAAAACTTATTCACATGACTTAATATAATCTCTGTTTCCATACCATTCTCCTATCCAATGTAGATTAATCTTAGATTTCAAGGTTTGCTATCGATACGGGATTTCTTATCACTCTCTATGATTCATTAAATAGCCACCTTATATCCTAATAATAACTTTGAAATATCTATATTTTATCTACAATACAAGGAAATTTGCTGCAATAATTGCACCACCCTTTGTACTATTACTTAGATGTAGGGTTCCACCATGTTTCTCGCACAACATCTTACTAATAGTAAGCCCAATTCCAAAGTGTTCGATACCATCACCACGTCCAGTATAATAAGGTCTTGTAGCCATATATAATTCTTCTTTCGAAAAACCTTTACCATCATCTCTTATATACAACGTAAAATGATTTTCCTCAACGTCTAATACCAAGTTAATAGTTGTTTTAGCATACGAAACTGCATTAGATAGTAGATTGTCTAAAACTTCTAGGATACAAGGCAAATCATAATAGCCTTTACCTTTAGGTAGATTGGAATCTATCTTAAAATTGAACTCATATTGTTACTGTAATCCATGAATTATCTCTGTTATATTCTCTTCTAATAGTGAAAAATCATGTTTCTTTTTCTTGATTTCCATCGATTCAAATGTATGAATTCCTTTCATTGTTTCCGCAAACTGCTGTAAGCGAACCACTTGTCCATTGATTAACTGTAAGGTATCTATCAACTTTTCTTCACTAACTTTTCCTTGCGGATAATACTTCACCAACAATTCTGTATATCCTTGCATAACAGTAAGTGGCGTACGTAAATCATGTGCAAAAGCAGCATTTAATTGACGCTGACTTTCCATTAAACTCCAGATTTTTTCTTGGTTTTTTATAAGCTGTATACGCATCTCATCAAAAGCCCCACAGATTTCACCAAGCTCATCTCCACTTTCATACAGACAAGAAAAACTCAAATCATCTCTAGCAATATATCTTGCTTCTTCCATCAATATACTTACAGGTTCTTCAATCTTATTCTTATAAAAAAAGTGGGTTGCAAGATAGATTGCTATTATTGAATATATTAATATAGAAAATACCCCAACAAAATCAATAATTTTTAGTAAAATAACATCAAAGGATTTCATTTCTGGTTCATCTGTTGGCGCATATACCAAATCCGTTGAGACTTGGTTGGTATCCGTTATTTCTATTTCATTATTATATTGCCTATTTATAGTACTTCTCCAACTATCACAAAACATCATCGTAACTGCATATAGTAATGCAACACCTACTATTGCAACAATTATGTAAAGCATTAACGCTCTCTTTAAGGAACTCTTCCCGATTCTATTATTCCATTTACCCAATAGTTCATCTATCCAATCCATCTATATCCAACTCCCCAAACCGTATCAATCACTGAATCCTTGCAATATTTACTAAGCTTCGAGCGTATTCTGCGAATATGCTCCGTTATAATATTACTATCTCCGTCTTTGTCAAACCCCCATAATTTTTCATAAATTCTTTCCTTTGTAAAGGTTTGACCTTTATTCATACTTAGAATCTCAACGATATCAAACTCTGTTTTAGTCAAGGCAATCATCGTTCCTTGATAGGACACACTTCTTTCTGAATAAGAAATTACTAATTCCTTTGCAAAGCGTACCTTTTCTTTACCCACCTTTCTCTCTTCTCTCCTAAGATGTGCCATTACTCTAGCTTCTAATTCATCTATACTAAATGGTTTCAATATATAATCGTCACCGCCAACCATAAGACCATTAATTCGATCCTCTTCTTCAACCTTAGCAGTTAAAAACAAGATTGGACAACTTACATAATCACGAATCCTCTTACATACCTCTATCCCATCCATCTGTGGCATATTAATATCTAATAATATGATATCAGGTTCTACTTCAACTTTATGTAATGCCTCTCTCCCATCGTATGCGGTATATACGGTAAAACCCTGTATTTCAAAAAAATCCTTTAATAATGAAACAACGTCTTTCTCATCATCAATAACTAAAATTTTGTAATTCATGGTCCCACTCTCCTTTATATGTAGAATATCATGATATCAACCAATTATCTATAAATTATCTACAAGTAAAGTGGAATAATGGATTAATAAGCACAATCAAAAGTATGAGAAGTTTCAAAATGACCTTAGTTTTCCTAACAAATATATAGCCCAAAATAAAGAAGACAGCAATTCTGAGCTATAGGTTAAATCAATTAGATAATAATTGATTTAGGTATAGCTCAGAATTACTGTCTTTCTATTATTATAATATTAAGTTTCAAAAAGTTAAGGTTATGATGAATAATCAATATATTGAATATTCATTACCTTACTTATCCTTGTGTATTAATAAAGTATACCAGCAAAACTCTCTCAATAGTGTAAATTAGCTTCTTAGCTGACGTACTATGACTAAGAAACAATAGCGAAACACCTAAAGTACTAGTGTGTACATAAAAACCTAGGAATGCGAGGCAAGGAGGCCGAGCAAGCCGTGCGATGCAGAGATTATCACATTCTGAGTACCTTTGTGTCATCGCACTAGGGAGGCAGGATGCCGAATCGAAGGCGTTTCCGTAACCCAAGAATCCCCACCCGTACACACCTAGAAGTACTTAGGTGTGTAGCGTGTTTCGTGTCATAGTACGTCAGCTAAGAAGCTTTCAAAACCTACACAGAGTTTTGCCTCCTACCTGTATTTATCCTCTAATCTTTGCAAAATTCCAAGATACTTACTCTGTACCCCTTCTTTCTCGCCATCTTCTTCAAGAATCTTCGTCTGTTCATCAATAAATACTAGACTTTCTTTCTTTAGATTCTTTTCACCAAAGGTAAAGACAACCTCGTTCTCTTTTGTAGCATGACGTGTAATTAGATACGTATATGCAGTAGTATTAACGATGATATCAAGTTTAGCACCTGTATTCGTATTATCTTCTTCATATGCTCTTAATGCCTGTTCTAGGTCGGTCATATGCAATCTACCAAGATCATGTTCCACTAACATACCATGTGTTACAAGATTCTTACCTACAGATCCAAGTTCTTTAACCATAAAATCGAATAATAGATTTTCTTCCTTTTTATGATGATGCTTATCCGCATAATTTCTAACAAAATCCACCATAGCATCAAAATCGGCTACCACTAGTTCTCCACCATTCATTACATGTAAACTAGCATTTCGCATTACCTTTGCCATACGTAGTATGGCATCGTGTTCTTTAACTAATATATCAATTCCGTACATAGTAACAATCCTTCTCCTTTGCTATCACTAAAGTAACTGACTTAAGAGCAAATCTAAATCTAGTCCATGAACCGCACATGCTTCTTCTAATGTTTCCGATCTTGAAGCAGGACAACCGATGCAATGCATCCCTGCCATCAATAAGATCTCTACATTATCTGGGTGATGCTTTATTATATCACTAATAATTGATTGTTCTGTAATTTCATCTTCGTAATTCATAATTAATCCATGCACATTATAGTACTCTATACATAAAGAGACAAACTATAGAGTGTGCATTTCTCCTTATATAATATATTTAGGTTGATAAAGGTAACCCATAACCCTTTGTTAG
>NZ_CBDLAM010000154.1:0-8945 GCF_965301125.1 Anaerosporobacter sp.
GTGATGTATCAAAAGAAATGCTCTTATCTTAAAAAGGGCTTGATTTTGGTACTCTTGTAACTAATCTCTTTGTGATATAGAGTTTCGAAAAGCACATTAGATATTGGTGTGCTTTTTTTGTGTACAAAAATATATGAATTTAGCTGTTTATTTGTAAAGGACTAACTACTTTATGGTATGCGAAACTCCTCTTCGTGCAGGGATAGTTTTGCAATGTTCCATTAATTAAAAAAAGGAGAATAATAATTTGAGCCATCAGCAAATAGAAAATAAGGATATCAAAACTGAAATTGATAAGAAGGCAATAGAAGAGAAACTATATCGAACAAAACTTTATCAAGAGGATAAAAAGCTGTATAAGAAAATAAAAGCAGATTTTGTCTACGGCGTTAGTCAAAATTTCAGACAGAAAAGAAATAACAGAAAGCAAGAAATGAAGCAATTAGATGAAGAAACGTTACAAGTATATCAAGAGGGGGAAAAAAATGAATATTAGTATAAGGAATGAAAAAGAAAGTGAATATTTTTATGTAGAAGCTATGACCCGTTATTCGTTTTGGAATGTATATAAACCTGGTTGTGATGAGCATGTTATGGTTCATAAGTTGAGAATAACGAAAGAGTTTATACCTGAACTGGACTTTGTAGCAGAATGTGATGGGAAGATAGTGGGAAATGTAATTTGTTCAAAAGCAAAGATTGTTGATAATCAGAGTAATACAATTGATGATACGAATATTGTAGCGATAGGACCAATATGTGTTTTGCCTGGGTGGCAGAAGAAAGGGATTGGCTCTATGTTGATGGAGCAGGTAAAGAAAGTCGCAAAATCCCTTGGATATAAAGGATTAGTTTTGTATGGAGACCCTTCATATTATCATCGATTTGGTTTTGTAGATGCAAAAGAATACTCAATCACAACTCCAGAAGGTATCAATATGGATGCATTTATGATGTTAGAACTTGATGTACATAGTTTAGGTGGGATCATGGGAAGATGTTATGAATCGGAAGCATTTGAGGTAAGCAAAGAGGAACTTGAGATGTTTGAGCGTAACTTTATCGGCAAGAAGAAATGCAAGAATAACGCATGTTCTAAGTTAGATTATTCACAAATAAAGGAAGAATTCATGAATGCAGGGGTAGAATTTCCTTTAAAAGATACATACAAAGAGAATCTTGTTTATCTAACAAATCGAAAGGATGATGAAACGAATGAATAGTATAACAGTAATTAATATCAAATGGGCTGAAATACAGAATCTTATTACAGATTATCTTGTAGAACTAGGATATAAAAATGATGGTTTTCATAATAATATGATGGTCGAAGGAGAGCCATATATCATAATTTGCAATGATGAAATCTCAGGTTTCTTTTCTCTTGGAACTTCATGGGATAACGGTAATATGCTACGAGCATTGTATATTATTCCTTCAAAACGGAGAGCTTCAGTAGAGATATTCAATAAATTAGTAGAAGATTTTCACATTGAGGCAGCCCTTGTTGCAAGTAATGATGCACACTTTGTTGGACTTGCATTTGAAAAGATGAATGCGCAGAAGACCAGTTTTGAAATGCAGGCATTCAACTTTATTTATGGATTACCTGCGCGTGAACCCGAATATGATATGAATTGTTTGATAGAGGTTAGTCCGTGTGATTATGAGCGTATGAATTTGCTTACAGAGAATCAATGGGAAGATTCGTTTGGAGATGAAAATTATACATTCTATGCGATTAAAAGTAATAACGAGATATTAGGATATGGTTCTATAGGTAAGTTGAATTATAATCAGAAAAATGTTGATGTAGGCAATTTCACACTTCCAGGGCACAGAAGAAAAGGCGTCGGCAGAAGTATAATTATAAACATGAGCAAGATTGCTATTAAGCAAGGATTAATTCCTGTTGCAGGATGTTGGTATGGAAATACTGAGAGTATTGCAACTTTGACAAGCAGTGGTTTCATACCAGAGAACAGGATTTTTTATATGAGATTTTGTTGATCATCACCTGAATCAGTTTTTCCTTTGAATATTTCTTTCATTATAGTAAAATGTTTATATGAATGATGTGACTATAAGAGGAGGTTCTATGCTTAGAATAACTGTTTGGAATGAATATAAACATGAAAGAGAATATGAGGCAATCCGCAGAGTATATCCTGAGGGAATTCATGGCTGCATCGCTTCATTTCTTGAGAAGGAAGAAGATTTTGTGATAAGGACAGCTACTTTTGATATGCCAGAGCATGGACTTACGGATGAAGTTTTGAAGGAAACAGATGTATTGATTATATGGAGTCATGGGCTACAAGAAGAATTCTCAGATATAGTTGCAGAGCGAGTGCAGCATTATGTATTGGCGGGAATGGGACTTATAGCACTGCATTCGGCACACTTTAGTAAAATCATGAAGAAACTTTTGGGAACTTCTATGACGTTGAAGTGGAAGCATGGAGACAGAGAAAAACTTTGGTGTACTGCACCTACGCACCCAATAGCAGCAGGAATACCAGAAGTAATTGAAATTCCAGAGGAGGAAATGTACGGAGAGTTTTTTGATATTCCAAAACCAGATGATGTGATTTTTACGGGGTGGTTTGCTGGGGGACAGGTGTTTAGAAGCGGTTGTACATTCTCTAGAGGATATGGTAAGATGTTTTACTTTCAGCCGGGACATGAAGAATATCCTATATACCATATGCCACAAATCCAGCAGATTATTATAAATGCAGTGCGCTTTTGTGCACCGGTCAAGGTGAATAGAGCATATCCTGAATGCGAGGAGGTTAAGAGTTGAAAATATCAGTATTTTACGACCATGTTTTGCAAGCGGCAGAGCAGACAGGCAAATCTTTGAGTGAATTGCTAGCAAGTGTTAGAAAAGCAGGCATTGAGGCTGTGGAAATCAACCTTACATATCTTTTGGAACATGATAAAACCCTTGAACTACTGAAACAGGCTGATTTGGCTGTAAGTTGTATTTATGAGTTTTATGAAATGGATCGGTGTGACGAGTCGAAGAAGGTAGAGAAGCATATTGAAACGGCCGTAAAAGTCGGAGCGGGCAGGATTCTTGTAGTTCCAGGATTTCTTTCTTCGGAAGAATCAGAAGAAATGCAAGTACATGTACACAGTTATGAGCAGGTAGCAGATTTTTTTGATAACAATGAGAAAGTTCTGCATATGTCAGAGGGACTTACATATGCTGTTACATTAGGAGTTAAGGCAGGTGTAACGGTTACTGTTGAGGATTTTGATGATAAAAAATCCCCTCTTTCCGGCATGAATGGTATCTTGTGGTTTTTGAATCATGTACCAGAATTAAGGTATACTTTGGATATGGGAAACTTCGTGTACAATGATGAAGATGTGTTGGTTGCATGGGAGATTTTGAAGAATAAAATTGCTCATGTGCATTGTAAGGACAGAGGTGTGGAAGAAGATAAAGCAAATGATGATGGAAAGTCTAGCATTAATAGAGGACTTATGTCTGTGGCGGCTGGGGACGGTTATCTACCTATTGCAGTACTTGTAAATCGTCTGAAGGAGTTCGGTTACGAAGGATATCTAGCGATTGAGCATTTTGATGCGCCTGACCAGGAGATGTGCATGAGACGTTCGGCTGAGTTTTTGAGGAGAACGTGGGAATGCCTTTGCCAAAGTTAAAAGGGGGACAGCTATATGAATAGATATATTATGTATGCATAGCACTGGCTATTGCAATATAGAATAGAACATTGTTGTAGCCATTGCTATTCCTAATAGAATAACACTTTAGGAGGCAAACATGGGCTATATAAAAGCAGAAGAAATTCTGCCTATTGAAATAATTGAATTGATACAGAAATATGTGGATGGACAAAATATTTATATTCCGAGAAAAATGGAAAATCGTCAGGAATGGGGAACAAGTACCCAAGCAAAACAAGAGATACTTAAACGTAATCAGGTGATTTACGAGGACTTTAATTCTGGAATGACAGTTGATGAATTGGCATGTAAATATTATTTATCCGAAAAAACCATACAACGTATTGTGAGGAAAATGAAAATAAAAATTAGTGAGCTGGTACTTTCGTGAAGTATCGGCTCATCTTTTTATATAAAAATGTTTGAGGTGGAAGGTCTGGAGTCGGAATGATACACTGAAACAAAAAACAAAAGAAAGGAAAGAAATATATGACTACACCTATATATTTTGCATAGCGTGGCTATTGCAAAAATAATATAAATTCAGTAATAGCCTACGCATCGAGAAGAAAATTAATAGGAGATGCAAATGAGCTGTTTAAGAAAATTTGAATATAATATTGTCCCTAATAAATCTTTTGAGGTTATACATAACTGTGCAAGTTGTGGTCAGAAGGAAAGTTTTATCAACACCAAGCGATTTCGTGTAAATGCCAATGGAAATAAGTTAGATATCTGGTTGATTTATCAGTGTGAGAGATGTAAACATACGTTGAATATACCAATATACGAGAGAATGGATAAGAGGAAAGTATCGAATTCTAAATATGAGCTCTTTCTTACCAATGATGAAGGGTTAGCAAATAGGTATGGAATGAATTATGCGTTTTTCAAAAGGAATCGGTTAGAAGTGGATTTGGAGAATATCGCATATGATATTTTAAAGGTAAGTGACAATAAGCATAAAACGAAAGAAATGCAGTATCAAGCTGGTGATGTGATTATTGTTCATAATCCTTATGGTGTGCGAATTCGTCCTGAAAAGATAGTAAGCATTGTATTAATAAGTTTTTAAAGAATGACAGATTTGAAATTATGGAGGGGAAAAAATGAAAGAAAAATTGATGAGGGCGCTACTTGTGGCACTTGGAGCGGGTATTGGAATAACATTAGTTTCATTCATAAATGGAGAAGGTTTTTCAATTACAGAATTCATACTTTATGCAGTTGTAGCATTTATTGTAGATATGTTTTTTATGTTATTTTTAGGTAAGAATAAAAATAAAAGAGGAAAATGAATACTGATTAGGTATAGAGTTTCAATAGATTTCTTGTTCTAGTTTTCGTATAAGGTAGCTATATCATTTATTCTACGCTTCATTTCTGTGCGGATATGTAACGGCTCTAAACACTCGCATTTATCCCCAAAACTGAAAAGAATATTGTAGTAGTAATCGTTCTCTATGAAAGGAAAACTAACAATGTAATGATCATTATCGTCAGGCGAAAAGTACTCATAAGCGCAAAAATCAAGTACTCTGTCCATGACAGATTTATGAATACGAATTTTGATTTTTGTTTGCATAGTTGCCAAAACATCAGCAAAATCTAACTGCGGTTTTTGATAATCGCGTGGCGTAAAAAATTCCGCTTGTATTTGTAGGTTTGATATGCGAGATATTTTGAATAAGCGAAAATCATTTCTTTTAAGGCAATACCCTTGCAGGTACCAATCGCTATTTTTCAATACAAGCTGATATGGCTCGGATGTTCGTGCAGTTTTGTTTCCATAACGGTCTGTATATTCAAATGAAAGTAGCATGCTTTCCTGTAAAGCAGTTTTGATAATTTCTAAATATGGTTGTATGTTCCAGTTGCCCATCCACGGACTTAAATCTATGTAAATTTGATTTGATTTTATTTCAATATCGTTTGCTCTGTCGGCTGGGATAAAGCTTTTAACTTTTGCAAGGGCGTTTACCAGTTCATCCCCTCTTATCATAGTAGAAAGATTGGAAAGCCCCATCAGGATAGCAGAAAGGTCTGCAGTCGAAAAAACATTTTTATCAATCTTGTATTTCTGCATGATTTCAAAGCCACCGTTAACTCCTGGTACAGAACAAACAGGAATACCTGCCATGTTTATCGTGTCTATGTCACGATAGATTGTGCGGGGTGAAACTTCAAACATATCTGCCAACTCCTGCGCGCTTATCCGCTCTTTTTCAAGGAGTGTCATAATAATGCTAACAAGCCTGTCAATTTTCATCTGACATCCGCCTTTCAATTTTCCATAAATTCTTTTTATCATTATAGATTGTGGCCATACTGTTGTCAATAATTGCATGGTACAATAAAAAGCAAATAAATCAATGTACCTATCAGGAGGAGACATTATGCAGAAAAAAGCCTTAGTAATAATAGATATTCAAAATGACATAACTAAGAATTACAAGGATATAATTGACAATATCAACAAAGCTATTAATTGGGCAGTCAATAATAATATTCATGTTGTTTATATAAGGCATGAAAATTTATCAGCTGGCACAAGGACATTTAAACCCAATACATATGGGGCTGAATTAGCTTCAGACTTGAAAATAGTATCTAAAAATGTTTTTACAAAATACAAAGGAAATGCATTAAGTAGTGAAGAATTTACAGACTTTATTAATAAAAATGAAATATACGATTTCTACATAACAGGAGCAGATGCTGTTGCTTGTGTTAAATCAACCTGTTACAACTTATGCAAAGCAAATTATGGCGTTAATGTCTTATCAGAATGCATAACCAGTTATGATAAAAGGAAAATTGACGAAATGCTGCTCTATTATGAAAGTAAAGGCAGTAAAATCATTAGTTTAAATGACTTGTTACCTGAGAATTGCTAGTAGAAAGTATCCTTGATGCATTGACCGGAATATCTAAGATATTGTATGAAAGTGTATGAATTAGAGTTATAATGGAGGTATAATTTTGAAAATATATGATATGAAAATACCAGATGAGATACTAAAGATAATACAAGGAAAATCATATAGCATAGATGATATAGGTATGTCAAATTCAAATGTAATCTGTTTTGATGATATGGTCTTGAAGGTTGAGAAAACAAGAGAAAACTCTGACAATGAACACAGAATGATGGAATGGTTAGATGCTAAACTTCCAGTTCCTAAAAAAATATATTTTATAAAAGATAATAATACCAACTATCTTCTGATGAGTAAAATAGATGGAGAAATGTCTTGCTCTGAGAAGTATATGAGAAATCCGAGGGAGCTTGTCAAGATATTAGCAGAAGGATTGAAACAACTATGGAATGTCAACATTACTGACTGCCCATATATTAACTCAGTGGATAATAAATTGAAATTGGCAACAATAAGGGTGAGTGAGGGTTTATGCTGTATTGCGGATGCAGAACCGGATACTTATAGTGAAAATGGTTTTGAATCTCCAGATGCCTTATTACATTGGTTACAGAACAATAAACGAGAAGAAGAGTTAGTATTTTCGCACGGCGACTACTGTTTGCCAAACATTTTTATCAAAGATGGGAATATTAGTGGTTTTATCGATTTGGGAAATAGCGGAGTTGCTGATAAGTATCAGGATATAGCATTATGTTATCGAAGTCTTTTACATAATTTTAGTGGTAAATATGGTGGAAAAAAATATGAAGGATTTAAGCCAGAAATGTTGTTTGAAGAGTTGGGAATAATACCTGATTGGGAAAAAATAAAATACTACATTTTGCTGGACGAGTTATTTTGAAAAGAAATACTTTGTGGGTGTTGGCTATTGCTTTATCTGAAGGAATTATTAACCTTATTTTGTAACTTTTTATACGCTTTGGGTACTAATAATTAGGAGGTGAAGTAGTTGAATGAGGAATTTCAATTGTTGTATGAAACATATAGCATAGAAATCTATCGTTTTCTCTTAAAGCTTGTTGGGTATCGAGAAGATTTAGCGGAAGAATTAACACAAGAGACATTTTATCAAACTTTTCTTTCACTTCATCGGTATCGTGGAGATTGTGACATCAAAAGTTTTATATGTCAGATTGCTAAAAACACATGCTTTAAGTATTTTAAGAAAAATCCTTTGAATCAAGATATTGATTCGGAGGAATTAAAACAAACACTTCTCACTACTATGATTGGGCCTGAAGAATGTATGGAGCACAAAGAACTATCTAAATACATACGTTTCGCTATTCTGAATATGAAGAGAAAGTATCGAGATGTTATGGTGCTACGGATTTATTTTGAATTAACCTTCCAACAAATCAGTCAGCGGCTGTCTATCAGTGAGAATTCTGCAAAAGTTATTTTTTATCGAGGGAAAGATCTATTAAAGAGAGAATTGGAGGAAAAAGCATATGGAACAGCCAACTTGTAGTATTGTTAGAGATTTACTTCCTTTATATGAAGAACAAGCAGTTTCGTTAGAAACTAATGATTTTGTGAAACAACATTTAGAATCCTGTGAAGATTGTAGTAATTATCATCAAAACCTTATAGACGATGCAAAACAGCAAGAAAAAATAAATGAGCAACTTACATCAGAAACTTTACATATGGCAGACATTGCAAAAAAAATTAGAAAAAGAAGACGTAGGATAGATTGCACGGTAGTCGCTTCGTTTCTTGTATTTTGTTTTTTACTTTCTTTATTTTTTAATACTGCAATAAATGATGGAAACAGCATGGAGCCAACATATGCGAATAATACAACACTTCTTATCAACAAAGCGGCCTATCTGTTTCATGGACCAAAGAATAATGACATTGTAGTATTTACAATGCCAGGAGGCTCTTGGATTAATCGGATTATTGCAGGACCTGGAGATACAGTTTCCTATGAATCTGTATACAACTTGGTCAATGGGACCTCCAAAGAAACAGCAGACTGGTGTGGGAAAACTACAAATACCGGAAATCACACGTATCCACTCACATTGAAAGAAGATGAATATTTTGTTATAGGAGATTCCCTTGAGGACTCTTACGATAGCCGCTACGAGGGCTGTGGTTTTATTAAGCGGTCACAGATTAGGGGGAAAGTCTTGTGCCGATGGATATCTTTGAGTTCATTATTTACGCGTACTACTGTAACTACTGCAACTGAATCAATGCCGGGGAATTAATATAACTTTTGCACATGTTAGATTCCTGTCAAGTATATAGCTTGACAAAGAATGATAAATATCTCATAATAATTTGGATACAAAT
>NZ_CBDLAM010000155.1:0-2701 GCF_965301125.1 Anaerosporobacter sp.
ATTTTATTCCTTTTTATACATATTTTTATTAAAATTTGATTATAAATGATAACATCTGATCTTAGGTAAATTACTAGCGTAGTTGCATCTTCCTGCTACTGATAAAGCAAAAAGGCTGAGTATAATACCACTCTGCCTTTTTGTTTTATCCTATAAAGATTCTTTCTTCACAAATTTCTTGCCCCGTTCTTGTAATTTTGTAAATTCTTTCTCCGTTAACTGACATGCTATCTGTCCTGGAAAGATACCAGTCATCTGAATCCGATCCGCTTCCTTAAAACCAAGCATATCCATTGCTTGACAGACGCGATTCTGCTCCGTGGTTGCATACCCTGCAGATGGACTTCCCATCGAATATACGGTCATAAGCTTTCTCGCTTTTCCAGCATATGGTTGATATCCTCCATCGATCAGAGAATACAACCTATTGATAAAAAGCGATGTCTGACCAGAGACTGCAAACATATAGATTGGAGAACCAAGCACCAAACCGTCAGCATCTTTTAGTTCTTCTAATATCGGTGTCAGCTCATCCTTAATAACGCAGCCTTCGGACCCTTTACATCCCATACAGCCCTGACATCCCTTAAATGTCAACTGATTCAACTGATATTCCTTTACTTGTACACCAGCTTCTTCCATTCCTTGTCTTAATGCAGCAAATGCAGTACTCGTACCACCATTTGGTCTAGGACTTCCATTGATCATAATTACTTTTTTCATATTGCACCGCCTTATTTGCCTCTACAAACTCGCCTTTTTGCATCTTTGCATAAAGCGGTGTACCAGTTTTATTATTCATGCTTGTGATTCTTGCGTAGCTACCAATGGACTGCACACTTGGCAGATATTCATGAATCAATATTGCAATCTCCATAAGCTTTTCATAAGAAAGCACAAAGGCATCTCCGCCTTGTAGAAATGCTCTCTCATATTTTATTCCACTATCACGGAGTTCTTCCAAATCCTCTTTTACCTCTTCGATTGGAGATACAGAAAATCCACAGTCTCTATAATAAGTGCAGAACTCACATTTGTTGTGGGAACACCCACTTGTTACCTGTAAAATTGCATCGTTTGCCTCATATGGAGGTCTATTAATTCCATTTGCGTAGTGCATTTACAGACACCTCCTATCGCACAAAGCTAGTGATTTCCCTTGGATCTCTATTAGGTCTAGGAATATCCTTACCATACTCTAAAACTTTCATAAGCCATGCCATATCTCTCGCTGCATGAACCATCGTTTGGATTCCTTCCTTATCCTCTTGTACTTCCCCTGGAAGACGACCATATGTTGTTCCCCAATACTGATATGGTGGAATGATCATTCCTGCATGATCAGATAATTACAAAGCTGATGGAAGGTATCTGAGCCTCCCGTTCTTCTTGCTGTAATAAATGCAGCTCCAACCTTGTTCTTAAAATACGGAGCGCTTGTATAGAATACGCGATCAAGGAATGATTTCATGGTACCGGCTATTCCACTGAAATATACTGGTGATCCTAAAACAATTCCATCTGCCTCTCTCATTTTCTGCGCTACTTGATTCACAAGATCATCCTTAAAAATACATTCATGATTTGGAGCTGTATAACATTTACCACAGGCGATGCATCCATGGATTGCTTTATTACCAACATGGATGATCTCCATTTCAATTCCCTGTGCTTCAAATTCTTCCTGCATATGCTTTAATACGATTGATGTATTACCGTTACTTTTTGGACTTCCATTAATTGCTACTACTTTCATATTGCCTCCTACATTCTTCCATCTCTGTCATATCTTTTTGTAAATCCGGACTGCTCCATCTCTGTAATCACTTGATCTAGTTTTGCTAACATTTCCTCTTTACTTTTCTTGTTCTTGTGGTAAGATTAATACAATTAGTAATCGTTGACAAGTACGCAATAATTTTTAACTAGGTTAATTTTTTCTAACCTAGTAACTATTTACAACAAAGTGACAGCTGAACCCGTAAGGCGAGTTTTACGAATGTGTTGTAGAATAGGCGTGAATAGTTACATAACAAACGGAGGACTTAAACTATGCAACCATGTACACCAAATATGAGCATTGCCATTGATTTATTGTCTGGAAAGTGGTCTTTAAAAATTTTGATCTGTCTGTGCCAGGCAAAAAAGATACGATTTAATGATCTGCGCCGCATGTTACCAGGAATCTCCAATAATATGCTAGCCCAGTGCCTGAGAGAATTTGAGAAATATAAGATAGTAGAAAGAAAGCAATACGAAGAAATTCCGCCAAGAGTGGAATACTCATTGACGGAACTTGGGCAACAGCTTCATCCAGCTGTACATTTATTAAGCGAATGGGGACATGCGGTTCAGGAAGCAAATGGAATTAACTGCACAGAAAAATCATAAAGTAAATGAGGGCATACCACTTATAACATTGTATCGACCTGTATATGATATTAGGAACTTCAAATATTGATAGTTAGTAGTTTTAGTATATGTATTCAAATATTATTATATTTAGAAACACCGATAAACTGAAATTTGTAATACTTACTTATGAGATGACTCAATACGAACTGCCGAAGCGTTCTTACACGGTTATTCAACCAAGGTAAAGAAAGTGAAAAGGGAACCTCTCTTTTACTTTATTCCAAAATATCCGTAATGCTTATTCCTATCATTATTAATTTAAATATATAAAAAGGGACATACAAAT
>NZ_CBDLAM010000155.1:2711-8920 GCF_965301125.1 Anaerosporobacter sp.
CTACCATGGTGAGCAATATACCCTCGATATGAACATTAAGTTCTTACACAGTTATTTAACCAAGGTAAAGAAAGTGAAAAGGGACATACAAATCACTATTACATGATTTATATATCCCTATAACTTCATAAAAGCACAGAGGTTATTTACTTTAACATATTGGATTCTTAAGAATGCTTACGCTCCGCATTTTCGTTTTTCTTCATTTCTCGTTCAATCGATTGCAATGCCTCTGTTTTACTTCCAGTAGTGGATCGAATCGAGAAAGCAATGTTCACAATATGATCTGCTATTCTTTGCATTGAAAATAGAACGGAATAAATGCTTTTTGATACCTCAGCAGGGTACAGGCCGGAGCTTAGACGTACCACATGTTCGTTACGCGTAGAGGATATTAGTTTTTTAGTTTCCTTGTGAATGTTTGAAATTGTTTTGAAATTTTCGGTTCTACGCTTTGTAAACGCATCAAACCCTAAATCAAACATTTCGGATATGTACTTATAGATTTGGTTAAACTCTTCTTTGGTCTGATCTAAAAATTTTACATCATTTTCTTTCATATAGCTAGTTTCTTTTACCAAAAGTATCGCGTAATCGCCCAACCTCTCAATATCGTTTGTTACATGATGTAATCCGCCGATTAGTTTTTCGTCGCCATCGAATTTAGTAACTGATGAAATTTTGATGAAAAAGTTTGTGAGCTTATTTGTTAAGAAATCAATACGATATTCAACCTCGGCTATTTTTTTACTTTCACTCATATCTTCGTTGACCAATGAAGCATAAGAACGATCAAGGTTCTCCTTTGCAAGAGTTGCCATATCGTACAATTCCCTTACTCCTTGAGCTCTGCCAAGAGCCTCAGTTTACAAGCAACGCCCATCACTATATCTCACTACTTCCATCATCATTAGCTTATCTTTCACCAAACTTGTCACTAAATCGACTAACGGATCCATAAATATAAGCAACACTAAAGTGTAAATACTATTATAAATCAGGTTAAATGTTGCAAGACTAAACTGAGGTTTTCCAGGGAATAGACTTTCAAACATGTTGGTAATAGGTGTTCTGAAAAGAATCAGTATAATCGTAAATGTGACCGCACCAATTACGCTGGTAATCACATGGAATAATGCGATACGTTTCCCGTTGGCGTTCGTAGTCAGGGAGGCCATTATACCATCGCTACAGGTTCCTATATTTGCTCCCATCAATAAGAAAAACGATTGATCTATATTCTGGATAACTCCTGTAGCCAAGAAAGCAATAAAAACACCAGTTGCTGCCGTAGATGACTGTATGATGGCTGTAAAGAGAATTCCTAATATCACCAGCAAGATGGGATTTTGCATGATCTCAAATTTGAATACTTTAGAGAGTTCAATACTCAGCGTCGAATCTGCTCCACCTATTGCGGTTTCCATCACTTCCAAACCGATAAACAGCATTCCAAATCCGATTAAAAATGGCGCAATGTTATTAAGGGTTTCGTTACTAGTGGAAAAAATGATTAAGACACCAACGAACGCAACTGCTGCAAAAACAGAGCTTATGTTAAAGCTGCCTTTGCTGATACCTGAAAGGGCAAATATAAATGCTGTAAGAGTGGTTCCTACTTTTGCCCCTAAGATAAAACCTGAGCCCTGCTTAACTGTTACAATATTTGCATGAGCAAGTCCGACTGTCATGATCGAAGTGGCTGAAGAAGAATGGACAAGTGCGGTAGCCCCGATTCCGATTCCATAATTAAAGACTCTGTTTTTATTGATTTTTTTGAAAAGATTTCGTATTCCTGATCCTGCGCTTCGTTCCAAACCAGAGCTCATCTGCTTCATGCCAAACATAAATACAGCGACTCCACCTAACATAAGCATTAAATTCATTACAATTTCCATTTTATTTCTCCCTATATTTATTACTTTTTTTACTTAATTTTATGTAGCAGACATATCGTCTCAACATGTGATACTTAGGCTATTTCTTGAGCATATCCAGAAATCACCAAATTACTTTCTTATTCTTCTTTGAACTGTATTTCTTACTACAGCGATATGTACCGTCATCATCGGTGATGATATTGCTTCGCTTTTTCTTTTCTTCTTGCACCTCCCTGAACTTGCTCTCTGTAATAATCAGAGGATGACATTCCTTCATCTGATACTCATATTCCTGAGTGGCAGAATCCAAAAGTGTAACTATATATGAATACATTTTATCTACATTGTCCGAACTATTATAACACACTTTATTACTTATATTCTTCTTTTTTTTCAATTTTGGAATATTTTATTGTTGTACCCTGTTTTATATACGAAAATTAATTTATATGGATCGTTCTTTCCTTCATTATCAATTTCACCTTCTATTACCTTTTCTACAATACTTTCAAAAACATATCGAACAAATTTATCCACTATTTCATTGTACTGCAACCGTGACAATATAACGAAATAAGCCATGACAAATGTCATGGCTGTTTGTATTTGATGTTGCTATTTCTCTGGTTTTATAATAAGTATCGGGGCGTACCATAGCAAATACTGCTATGTAAATCTACTATCAATAAATTGATATATAATATGTATGCGTAAGTAGGTCAATTAGTAAAGTACTACTCCTTACTAATTATTCAAATAAACTTCCATCTAACAAGTCTTTTACTAATTGTAAGTAGGTATCTGTCTCTGCATTAATTGCATCAACATGTGCAACATCCTTAAAGACTTTTAGATACTTTTTATCTCCTGGTATTGTATTATACAAAGCTTCTGCATTTTCTTTTGGCACTACATTGTCTGCCTCACTCGTAATAAGCAAAGTAGGTATTGTGTTTTTACTCATTGACTGAACGCCATCTGCATCCTTCATTGTAAATCCGTACATATAATCCATGAATTTGTCACAGCACTCATAAGTATAATCAAGATTTTCAGGACTCACATATTGTAACATTCTAACATTTAGTATCATCTCCATACTAGCTACTGGACAGTCAAGTATCGCTGCATCTACTTTTTCATTGGCAATATCCGTACCAAGTGTATTTGCAACTACTGAACCACCATATGATGCACCGGAGATAATTATCTTCTGATCGCTTTCAATCTGCTTGTCGATATATTCAATACAGTCAAGTAAGTCATACTTTTCTAGAGCTCCAAAAGTGGTAAGTGGCGCCTTATTCTCTCCAGAATTACGCAGATCAAATGTTAATACATTAAATCCCATCTCAAGAAAATAATTAGCAATTCCTAAGTTTGATCTTCTTGTTCCACCTTGTCCATGCACGAATATAATAGTATCTCTGTTCTTATCTCCATCAACTATAATATAATCTGCTGGGATCTTATGTCCATCTAAAGATGATGGGATTTCAACTTCCTCTACTTGATACTTCTCTTGAAATGGCTTTAATGTATCATCATTAAGAACAGTATTATTATTCAGTTTTAGAAAGTATTTACAAGATGAAAGTGCTGTTTCGTATACCTCTACTCCATATTTCTCTATGAAACCATTTCTTTGTTCCTCTGTAATACCAAGATTTGCTTCAAACACCTCGTACACTTTAATTCTGTCCATTGCTTGATTTGAATTTTCCATTTCTTCTGTACCTTTATTCTCTGATTCTTCTACAGAAGTATCTTGTGCAGTTACTTCTGCCGTCTGTTGACTTGTATCTTCCACCTTATTATTTCTTTTTCCACTTGAACAACCAGTCAAACTACTAATCAAAACCATAACCATCATACCTACGATAATTTTTTTTCTCATGTTAATATCTTCTCCTTTCAAAATCTGGCGACTTATAAAAGACTATTGTCAATTAATCTCCGTGTTAAAAACCGACACACTATAACCGCCTTATTAACATGATAACCTTACCATATCGTGGTATTAGACACAATCTACCCTATTATGAAATGCACAAATTCAAATGTGAAATGCATCAATTGTTATGTTTTTTCTTAAAATTCTGAATTTCATTGGTTAATTTATGTGCTTCCAACATATTAAATATTGTAGTACATACAAACTCTAATATATATACCAGTGTAATAAGAATACCATACCTAATAATATCCGTTCTCTCTATCTCTCCAATAAAAATACCTAACGATATTACCAAAACTAGTATTAGTAAAAGTTGAATTCCTCTTCTAAAAATAATTTGTAAAAGAGACGGTTCTTTTCGGTAATAGGTGACACAACTAGGTAACGAACCAACGAATGCATATGCCATAATCTTGAAAAAAATATTTTTATCGATTATGATGTTTTGCATATTCCACACATTAGAAATTGCTATAACGAAAGAGATAAGGAAGTATACTACCAAAAATGTATGTAACATCCCTTTCAGCATCATTTTCTTATCTATACTCATTCTCCGTCCCCCCTTAATCTTTCGCGCAAGTTACTAACATATTTTCTAGTAATCATTACTCGTTCGCCATTACTTAATGTCACTGTAAATCTACCGTTCAAAGCTGGCTTGGCACTTTCAAGTTTTAGCATATTAATTACCGCTGATTTAGAAGCCCTTACAAAATATTGCTTTTGGTAACATTCCTCAAACTGATATAGTCTAAGTTTGAGTTCAATTACTCGATTTTCTAAATATGCAAATGTCTTATTGTCAACAGCCTCGACATAGTAAATTTCACTCAGTGGAATTCGAACTTTTTCTCCATTCTCTATTCCCTCTAAATATTCATTGATGTTCTGAATAAAACTAACGATATCATGAATTTTTTCTGTTACTGCATAGCATTCAACGATTACCCGCTCTTCAGTTTCTCTATCTATCTTTTGTACTATTACCCTCACACAAGGTTCCCTCCTTTGTCTTTTCTATATATAAGTACTTTCAGCATTATCGTGAAGATATATTATTGATGCCTTCTGATAAAGCTAACTCCTGATACTTAACCTCTGTTGTTAGATATAATTCTACAACATAAAGTTTATATTCAAAAGAGTATATTTGATTTTTCCTAAAACGTAGTAAGCCTTCACCACCTAAAGATTGATAATAGTGTACCCAGTTCAAAACTTGACGACGGTTTGTAACGCCATATTTCTCTGCCAAATATGAGTAACCACCTTCGCCATTCAAATTTGCATCAACAACCTGTTTCAAGGGTAATGCTGAAACAGGTAAATATCAATGCATAACACGCTGCGAATGAAGAAAGGAAAAAGGGATTATCAAATCGATTAACGACTTGACAATCCCTTCATTTTATTATTTTTACTAATATTCATCCCTATTCTGGTTTACGTTTTTATCCTCACTTGGGGTCCCATTTTGATTTGAGTAAGAATAATTGCCCGGTTGTACTGGATTAGCGTAATTCTGCCCAGTATAGCTATACCCATCTGATGGTTGGTAAGGTTGTTGAAATGGCATACTATAAATTTCACCAACAACATTTGAGTCCCTCATTCTGTTTTCTTTTAAGATCTTCATTCCATTTTCTTTTAATCCCTTTAAGCCAATGTCTAATAAACATAAATAATAGAAAGTGTTAATCTAGTCTAAAGGCGCTTGCTTACTAGCTTGCGCCTTACTTTAATCTACGATAATAACTTCTTAAGAGTTTCTAAACCAACCTTGCCATTTAACTCTAAAATCTTTTGTAACTCCATCGCCTATTCCTATTTGTTCTTCTATTATCATAAAATCATTAGCCCGTAATGGAACGTCTTGGTCACAAGGATATAAAAGTTACCCTTGGAACCTACGTATTTAATACTGATACCATGAAAAGCAACGCAGTGAATATATTTGAATCAGCTATTAACCAATAATTTGTCCACACTAAATATCTTATGTGGGCATGGCGTAGACAAATTATTGAATTTCCTATCTTAAATTTCTTAAAAGCCTTATTATAACTTACTTAACAGGCACACAGTCTCCACATGCACCGTCTGAGGAAACATGTCCACCGCACAAACCTTCTCCACCTTATATCCATTCTCCTGCAAGATCACTAAATCTCTAGCCAATGAAGTAGGCTTACACGAAATATACACCAGTCGATCCACCCCATAATTAATAATCTTATTCAACGCTTTAGGATGAATACCATCTCTTGGAGGATCAAGCACGATTAAGTCTGGTTTATCTTCGATATCATCGATGACTTTTAGTACATCGCCTGCGATGAATTCACAGTTATCAAGCTCGTTAAGCTTTG
>NZ_CBDLAM010000156.1:0-8815 GCF_965301125.1 Anaerosporobacter sp.
AATAACCAATATTCTTTTTTATTTACCTATTGACTTTTGATAGTTGGTCTTTCTAATGATTACTGTTTACTTTCTTGTTACTATCCTTAAGTATGCATGAAATAATCTCTTCTTGTGACGTCTTATCTGCATCTAACAAACCTACCATTCGCCCTTCATTCATAACATAAATTCTGTCACACATTCCCAATACTTCTGGGAGTTCGGAAGAGATCATAATAACCGATTTTCCCTCAGCAACTAATTGATTCATAAAGCATTAACTCTCTTACTTTTCCCCCACAGCAATACCTCTTGTTGGCGCATCCAGTATTAAAACATCAGGATTCGCAAACATCCATTTCGCTAATAATACCTTCTGTTGGTTTCCACCACTTAAATTACCTACATTTTGTTCCACTGAACTACATTTGGTTTTTAGTTTTCCTTTATATTCACCTGCAACACAATATTCTTTATCCTTATCAATCACTGTATATCTACTAATTTCAGGCATATTGGCCATTGTAGTATTAATTTTAATTGAGTTACTAAGAATAACACCATTTCCTTTACGGTCTTCCGTTACATACGCTAATTTGTGACGAATTGCGTCTTTCACTGTTTTTAGCCTAACTTCTTTACCATTTATTGTAAGGCTACCTGAAATATTCGTACCATAACTTTTTCCAAACACACTCATCGCTAATTCTGTTCTACCGGCTCCCATAAGACCTGAGATACCAACAATTTCCCCTTTACGAACAAACATACTTACGTTATCTACAACTTTACGCTCTTTATAAAGTGGGTGATATACACTCCAATCTTTAATTTCCATGGAGATATCGCCTAGCACTTTCTTCTCTCTCTTTGGGAATCTATCAGTTAATTCTCTACCTACCATACCTTTAATAATTCTTGTCTCTGATATCGTATCTTTGGTCTTATCTAATGTTTCTATCGTTGAACCATCACGAATAACCGTAATACGATCTGCTACATAAGAAATCTCATTCAATTTGTGTGATATGATGATTGAAGAAAGGCCTTCCTTCTTAAATTGTAATAACAAATCTAGTAGAGCCTGGGAATCCGATTCATTAAGTGACGCGGTTGGCTCATCTAGTATAAGCAGTTTCGCATTCTTGGCTAATGCTTTCGCGATTTCTACCAATTGCTGTTTTCCGATACCTAAATCCTTAACAAGTGTCTTTGACGATTCCTTCAACCCCACTACTTTGAGATATTCATCTGCCTTACCATATGTATCAGTCCAACTAATGTTGAATTTAGAACCTCTTTCATTACCAAGAAACATATTCTCACCAATCGTCATATATGGTATCAATGCTAGTTCTTGATGAATGATTACAATTCCCTTATTCTCACTATCTTTTATTTGCTGAAACTTACACAAGTCTCCTTCATAAATAATTTCACCTTCGTATGTACCATATGGATAGATTCCACTTAGCACATTCATTAGTGTTGACTTTCCAGCTCCATTCTCTCCTACCAAAGCATGAATCTCACCTTTTTTAACTTGCAAATTCACATTATCAAGAGCTTTCACACCAGGAAATGTCTTGGTTATATTCTTCATCTCCAAAATTATATCAGCCAATTAAATCCCTCCATTTTCCTTGTCTATGTAACCATCAACGCATAGGTTCAAGTTTTGAAAGGGACTGACATATCTGCCAGTCCTTTCAAAACTTGTGATTCGCGCTATTTTAATGCATCTTCTGTATAATAACCCGAATCAATTAATAATTCTTTATAGTTGCTTGCATCAGCAAATACTGGTTCACAAAGATAGGAAGGAATAATTCCTGTTCCATTATCATAGCTCTTTGTATCATTGATTGGCGCTTCTCCGCCTTTCATAATTGCATCTACCATTGATACAACTTGAGTAGCTAATGTACGAGTATCTTTAAAGATTGACATAGATTGTTTTCCAGCAATCATGTTTTTAACGTTAGCAACATCACAATCTTGACCTGTAATAACTGGATAATCACCTGTATAGTTGGCTTCTAAAGCATTCTCAACGCCAAGAGCAGTTGAGTCATTGGAACAAAGAACAACATCTAATTTAGATCCATCTGCATAGTAAGAGGATAAGATATTTTCCATTCTTGACTGTGCTGCATCCGTTGCCCAGTTAGCTGTAGCAACTGTAGCGAAATCAATTTGTCCAGAAGAAACTACAAGTTTTCCAGCATCGATGTATGGTTGTAAAACATCCATTGCACCACTGTAGAAGAATTTTGCATTGTTATCACCAGGGTCACCTGTGAAGATCTCCATGTTAAATGGACCTGCTGCATTATCAAGATCTAATGCTTCTTTAATATATTCTCCTTGTTTTGTTCCCACCATATAGTTATCAAATGTAGCATAATATGTAACTGCGTCTGAATTCATAATTAATCTGTCATAAGCGATAACAGGGATACCTGCATCTTTTGCTTGAGCAAGTACTGTTCCTAGTGAATCGCCATCAATTGAAGCGATAACAAGTAATTTGCAACCATTGGAAATCATGTTCTCTACCTGAGAAACCTGTGTTTGGATATCATTTGATGCATACTGAAGATCTACTTTGTAACCTGCTTCCTTTAATTCTGCTTCCATGTTAATACCATCTTGGTTCCATCTTTGCAAATCTTTTGTTGGCATGGCAACACCAACTAAACCACCGCTTTCACTACCTGAACTAGCTGTTTCTTTACTGTCGTTTGATGAGTCATTTGAAGATTTCTTGTTGCAACCTGCTAATAGGGTTGCTACCATTACAGCTGTTAGTAAAACACTTAGTAATTTCTTTTTCATATGTCATCCTCCTTTTATTATAAGAAACTTAAGCAGTCAGCATATATCATCGCTTCCTTGCCTTGAACTAACTATATCATGAAAGGAATAGTATTAGATTGCCTTGTTCTTCATATTTTAGTGCTATAACAGTCCTATAAAAAAGAGGTGCTAGCACATATTTTCACTATGCACTAGCACCTCTGCTATTCGTCTGAATCCCCTTCACTTGGTACATTCAGATAAACATCCTCTTTTAAGTGATAACCACTATTGATGATTACTTCATCCATATTTTCCTTAGTTACGGCAATCGGTTCAAGAAAAACATAAGGCACTTCCTTATCACCATTTTTCATCGTCTTCAAATCATCAATTGGTTCCTTCTTAGCCAACTTAATTGCATACTCTGCTGCCGTTTGGGCTAATTTCTCAACTGGCTTATAGACAGTCATAATTTGCGTCCCTTCAACAATTCTTTGACAGGCTTCCAAATCTGCATCCTGTCCTATAACAAATACCTTACCAGCTAGACGTTTCTCAGCTAAGGCTCTTACAACTTGGGTTGCGATACCATCATTTCCACACATAATCCCGTCAACCTGTTCGATTAAGTCCATATTTGCATAGACATAATCTCCTCCAAGTTCCGCTTTCCAACCATCACAATTGATTGCATCAAGGATTTCCACTCCTTCCCTGTCCATAACCTTACGAAATCCTTCGTCTACATAAAGCACATTGTTATCGGTTGTCGGACCACAAATCATAATTACTTTCTTTTTCTCTAGTCCCTCTTGTACAAGAGATTCTGCCATCACTTTCCCAACCATCTCATTATCAAAGGATATGAATAGATCCACATCCGATTCATTAATCATACGGTCATAAGCAATTACCTTAATTCCAGCATTTTTCGCTTTCTTCACAACACTACGAAGTTCATCACTATCAATGCTTATTATAACAATAACGTCCATTTTCTTTCGTATAAAGTACTCAATTTGTTCTATCTGCTCGTTTGCATCCCCATTTGCATTCTGTACATTAACCTCTGCACCTAGTTCCTTTACTGTCGATACGAAAACATCTCGATCACGTTGCCACCTCTCAATTACGAACGAATCAAAACTCATGCCAATCTGAATCTTATCTGTTTTCTCTTCTGCCAATGTTTCTTTTTCTTTTTCTTTTTCTACTTTACTACATCCTGACATAGATAGTAAGCAAAGTACACAAAGCAGAACTACATATCGTTTCATGCTTATATTCTTCCCTCCTTATATTCCGTAGGCGTCACTCCAACATTCTTCTTAAAAGCCCTACTAAAATAATTTGGATCTGAATAACCAATCATACAGCAGATTTCCTTCATGCTATATTCAGAGCCCACCAGTAATTCTTTTGCCTTCTCTATCCGTATATTTGTTACATATTCAATAAAATTCTCTCCTGTCTCATCTTTGAAAATCTTACTAAAATAATAGGGACTGATATCCACTTCCCTTGAAACATCATCTAATGAGATATCCTTCGTATAATGCGTATCTATGTATTGTTTTGCTTGACTTACCACTCCAACGGATTGTTCTTCAATCTTCACAACTATTCTTCTGCAAGCTTCTGATAACTTGTCAACAAACCAAGCTCTTAAATCTTCTAATACTTCTAATTTAAGTAAGGTAGGTAGATATTCTTCCCTTGATAAGAAATGATATGTCATCCCACCACTTAGATAAGCCAAGCGCTCTGCCCACAAAACAAGCTCTAGTACTTTTAAACGAATATCCATAATATGATCTGAATAATTCTCTTCAAGCCAATCGAAGAAACTATTAGCTGAAGCAATAGTTCCATTCAGATCCCCTTTCTCAACTCGTTCAAGCATTCGTTTTTCGATATCAGCAGGATAATTATCAGCGTAAGTACATTTGATGGGCAGATCGTCTACATGTGCTACTGAATTGGTTGTATCAACTAATGAAGTTAACGCCTCGTTATAAGAGGTCATCGCCTCATGAATATGTCTAATAGATCCAATCCCCAAACGAAATGCCACATTGGTACGTTTTTTAAGCTTTCTTACTAATTCTCTAGATTTCTCTATAATTTCAATTCTATCATTGTATTCTAGTTTGTCTTTACTTTCTGGTAAATACATAGCGATCTTGTTGGCCATAACAGATCCCATAATAATATCAGGAAAATATTCTCTTACTGTTTCTCTTACATCACGGTAGCTATTTTGAATACGAACACTTGCACCAACTGCATTGGTCATATGGTTTCCCTCTTGTCGTTCCCCACAAACTAACACTGCCATGAAACCATACTCCAGTTCAATGCCTAACAACTGTTTGAAATTAATTATATCCTCTTCAAAATACTCTTGAAAAAGCATTGTATATAGGAAGCCATTCTCTATAATTGGTACTACTGTTTCTAGTTTTTCCTTGATGATCAATTCATTGCTTCTCTTTACTCGTTCTTCATCGATTAATGTCATTGCTTTTTTAAGAACCATAATGATTTTATTTCTTTCAATGGGTTTATTAAGATATTCTAGTACTCCGAGATTAATTGCTTCCTTAGCATAGTCAAATTTATCATAAGCACTGATAACAATGAACACAACGTTACGATTTGTCTTCTTAATCTCTCGCATTGCCTCAATACCGTTAATTCCTGGCATATGAATGTCCATAATAGCAATTTCTGGCCTAAAATGCTCCGCTAACTCAATGACACTTCTTCCAGTCTTTGCGGATTCAACGATACAACTTTGTCCAAATTCCTTTTCAATAATAAATCGCAAAGAGTCTATCACGATTCCTTCATCATCTGCTAACATAATCCGATACATTATACCAATCCTCCCAATGTATTTACTTAGTTGATATACGAATTATCACTTCTGTTCCCATATTTTCCCCATCACTATGGATTTCAAAAGCATCTTCATCATTGAAGAATAATCGTAATCTACTAATCACATTATTAAGGCCAACTCCATTAGAATCCTTTGAAACTTCAGACTCATTCAATTGACTATTCATAATATCAGAAATCATCTCTTCAGAAATCCCGATCCCGTTGTCCTTAATACTAATACATACGTAATTATCCTTCTCATAAACAGACAAGACAACTAGACCTTGCCATTCTATATTTCGAATCCCATAATTTATACAATTCTCTACAATCGGTTGCAAAATCATACTTGGTATTCGAATACGTGGTAATTGATCAATCATTGCCTCTTCTATCCGTTTCTCATAATGTATCTCTCCAGAGAATCGAACATTCAAGATATAGATATAATTATCAATTAATTCAATCTCTTCCCCAAGTGTAACGGTTCCATTATTCTTCTTCACATTATAACGGAAAAATTCTGCAACGTTTTGTATGTATTCATAAGTACGGTCAGCTTCTTCCATCATGGCTAGCTGAGCACCTGCATTTAATGTATTAAAGAGAAAATGTGGATTAATCTGCGCTTGCAGATATCTAAGCTTAGCATCTTTTAGATGTGTCTCCATCATAAATTCTCTTTCCTTCATCTGACGTTCCTTCTCCATACTATCTCTAATCTGATTAATATATTCCTTCAAGGATAATACCATCTTATTGAACGCCTTACCTACTACAGCAATTTCGTCATGAGTTTCTACTTCAACTAATTGCATCTCAAGGTTTCCTTTTGCAACTTGATTTGCTGTCTCGGCTAATTTACGTATCGGTTTTGTAATACTCTTTGTTATTATGGTAATTAAAATAATATTGCATAATGCGATTAGTAACAAAATTGTTAAACTAACATATTCGGTATATTGTAATGATAACGAGAGTGTTTTGTAACTTCCTGTGTTCTCCATGAACTGTTCATTATTCAAACTATATATATAGCTACAGATATATTCATATAACTCGGTAGCCTTCTCGTAACGAATCTTGTATTTTTCTACATTTCTTCCTCTTTTGGCATCAATTGTTTGATTCGTCATGTCTAGATAACTCTCTGAGATATTACGAATATTCTTCTCCATTCGTTGTAAACGATTGTTTGTTGTAATCGTATTCAGTTCATTAATTTTATTAGAATATTCTTGTTCCACCCGATAATATTCCTCCATTGCATCTGATGTCTTCGTATTCAGATAATCTGTCATATTATCTTGTACTTCTCGTAGGGAATCTGTTAATTCATTCAAATTAACATTACTAAGATAGATTTCATCTAACTGGGTAATCATCTGATTAATATTATAGTACATGTACACATTTACCAGAAGAATTATAACTGTTGTTGCAACAAATGAAAGTAAAAGTTTTGTCTGTAAGGTGATGCTTAGTACTTTATTCTTCACTAGCATCACCTCCTAGATACTTGCTTACATTAGAGGCATCAATTACTGTCGTATCAACAGAGTAATAATTACTAACATGTCCCATCTTGCTATATTCAGTAAGTGCATCAATACAGTACTCACCTAACGCTTTGGCATCAACTGAAATGGTAGAATAGATAACATTTCTTTCGACTGCTTTTAAAATAGTTTGCGAATCATAGTATCCAATTATATTGATTACTCCTACTTTATTGTAGTCAACAACTGCTTGATACACACATGTGGTATTAATCTCATTTAAACATATGATAATATCTGGTAATTTATCCTTATTCATGAATATATCACGTATAGATTCTTCTGCTGCAAATGCACCTTGGCTATTCAAAGCTTTGGCAGTGACTTGTATCTCCATTCCATTATTATAATTTCCTTCTATGGTCTCTTGAATAGAGGAATAAATCATATTCTGACTTGTATCCTGTGCGTTGGCATCAATCAAAACCATAACATTAACACTAGAATCACTACTGTAACCTTCTTTGTCCTCGTATTGTTTTGCCAATTCACATACTTGCTTTCCGTACTCTCTTCCTAGATTATAGGTACTAATTCCTACATAACTTTGTCGCTCACTATGTGTATTATCTTTCATGGCAGTAATAACTGGAATTCCCCGTTCAACGGCTTCATCAATCAAATCTGTCATCTCTTTCGTTTCATTTGCTTCTAAGATAATACCCTCAACATCAGCTTCGATTGCCATTCGCATCAATTGTGTTTCTGAATACTTTTCACTAAGATTAGCACCAAACATTTCTAGAAAAGCATTATTCTCGTTTGCTACTACACTTGCAGAGTCATAGACAGAATCCCAAAACGATGAATTTCGCTCCGAGGGTATCATAACATAATATTTACTGTAGTTTTTATATGTACTGGCTTGGCGATATAGGTCACTTTTGTTGATTTGAATCTTGAAGAATACAATTCCTCCTATTGTACAAACCAACATAAATACCACACATAACGCACCAGCCATGATGAATCTCTTATTCGTTCCTATCTTCTCATTCTCTCCCATACTTACGTCATCACCATCCTAAGATTGATTCTTAATTCTATTCTACCATTCTTATACAGTAATGATAAGAAGAAATTTTGAAGATTATTACAGCAAAAATATGCTACTAGAATCGACTCAACTTATTTAGTCATTATATGGTAGAACTGTTCAATATCTTTTCTGACTTGTCGTTTATCCTGGTTTGTTCTTCCCATTCTATCGCAGTAGCCAAGTAGCGCAACTTCTCTCACATCTGTTTTTTTCAGTAAACCTTTTCTATCCGCATAAGGAAGGTTTCTAATTACAAATAAGATATGCATATGATAGCGTACTAAATTAGTAACTTCATCGATAAATTCATGATCATCCACTAAAGATTCTAAAAACTCTATTGCAAGTTTCTCACCTACTTTATCATGGTCATAGGAGGTAATCTTTCCTTTTCTAATTTTCGTTGTTCTTGGTTTTCCGATATCATGCAATAGAGCTGCCCACATGAATATCAAGGGATTCTTACTTAATTCTTTTAATTTAGCTGCAGTATCTACTACTAACAATGTATGATTCCACGCATCGCCTTCTGGATGATGTTCTGGTG
>NZ_CBDLAM010000157.1:0-8746 GCF_965301125.1 Anaerosporobacter sp.
CAAGCAGTCTCTACTCCATCTATACCTGGTAATATTATATCTAAAATAGTAAGATCAGGTTTTGTCTCTGTGAACAGACGTATCCCCTCTTCCCCATTCCCCGCATGCCCAATTACCTCATAGTGATGTTTCTCTACTAAATCTGTAATTTGCCTTGTTATGAATGGCGAATCATCTATTATTAAAACTGTTTTACTCATACTCCACCTCCGAGTACCCCTACCTATTCCTTAGTTATCTAAGAAACGCATCTTTGCCTTATCGTGAAGATCCTTCTTAGCATGTGGCTCTTGGACTTTTTCTTGATATAAACTTCCGAAGTTGTTTACAAGCTTATCCTTACACTTTTTACAGAAACGACCAGTCTTTATAATATCTCCACAATTTTCGCAAGCAAGTCCAATTGGCGAATCATCTGTAAATGCAAGTTTTTCTTCTTTGATCCATTTACGAATTTGTGCTGTTGTCACTTCATTTTCTTCGGCAACCTCCTGCACTCCAGCCCTAGGATGGTCGTAAATATATTCTTTTACTTGAATAAATTTATCATCCAGTTTCTTTAAACAAGTTGTGCATAAAGGCATTCCTCCAATGTAATTGAACAACTTACCACAGTCTTTACAATTTCTCACTTCCATACTTATACCTCCTAATAACCTTTTCCTATACTTAAACTGATAAAATAAATTTCTTTCACGCCTGTACGTAATAATACCTCGGCGCATGCATCAATTGTACTGCCAGTTGTATAAATATCGTCAACCAACATAACTTTAGCAAACGGTGCTGTACTATAACTAGGATTCACCTCAAATGCCCCATATAAGTTTTTTGCTCTTTCTCTATCATTTAATCTTTTTTGCGCCTTCGTTTTATTACAACGCATCAGGTAATCCTCTACGACCGGAATCCCTACGCTTTCACCTATACCACGAGCTAATAAATCCGCTTGATTAAAACCTCGCTCTTTTAATTTCGATTTATGTAACGGTACTGGAATCAGTACCTCAGGTGATATAGTTATAATTTCTTTTTTATAATAGTGTAATATTTCTTGTATATAATACTTACTGTATTCGCGTCTATTGTGGAATTTGAAATTCGCAATTGATTTCCTTACATTTTTGTCATAAACCCACAGCGCATACCCTCTATTGTAGTGATAATTAATTTTTGTACAATCGAAACAATACTCTTGTTCTTCTTGCTCTAATGGTTTACCACATTTCAGACATTTAGGTTCTTTTATTACCTGAAATGTATTAACACAACCTGGACAAACTATATGTTGCCTTGGTGATATAATATCCCCACATACAGGGCAACGACTTGGATATAGATAATCTAATATGCGAATATTCTCTTCTCCCCTTTTACTTATATTAACAGTGTATATAGATATTATACAACATAAAGTATCATAATGCACCAAAAAAGTATAAAAATATCCTATTTCATTATTTCTTTCAATCTTGTATCTAAACTCGTATATCTGTCTTGCTCACTCACATTATCAATCATAGACTGTACTACTAGGTTGCTCCCTACTAATGTTACGCAACTCTTGGCTCTTGTAACCGCCGTATACAGCAGATTCCGATGTAACAGCATTTTAGGTCCTGATAATACTGGAATGATAACCGCTGGATATTCGCTACCTTGGGACTTATGAATTGTAATTGCATATGCAAGTTCTAACTCATCCGCCTGTTGGAAAGAATACTCCACATATCGAATTTCATCAAAAACGACTGTTATAATCTCTGAGAACAAATTTATTTCTTTAATAATACCTGTATCTCCATTAAATACGCCAGTACCTTTTTCAAAACTCAAACCAAATTGACTTTTACACTCCCACTCGATCTGATAGTTATTCTTAATTTGCATTACCTTATCTCCTTCACGGAAAATACGTCCTGATATCTCTTTCTCTCGTTTTCCTGTCTCGGCTGGATTCAGATACATCTGTAATACTTGGTTTAATCGTTCTACACCAAGTTCTCCTTTTCTCATTGGGGTAAGTACCTGAATATCATAAGGTTTTGCATTCACATATTTGGGCATTTTGTATTTAATCAATGTTAACATGACCTGTATAATCAAAGTAACATCATCACGTTTTAACATGAAGAAATCTTTGCTCTTATTATCGAGCGAAATCGGTTCTCCATTATTAATTTTATGAGCATTCACGATAATATCACTTTCTGTAGCTTGTCTAAAAATCTTATTTAATTTCACCACATGAAATGCATTTGAATTAATAATATCTTTTAATACATTTCCTGGGCCTACAGAAGGTAACTGATTAACATCACCTACTAATATCAACCTGGTTCCAACTGTAATAGCTCTTAACAATGCATTCATTAAGCTAATATCCACCATAGACATCTCATCAATAATTATTGCATCTGCTTCTAATGGATTCTCTTCATTCCGTTCAAAATTAAGTCTTGTTCCCGAATCATCTGGAGCTCCTGTTAGTTCCAGTAGGCGATGTATGGTCTGCGCCTCATATCCAGTAGTTTCGCTCATTCGCTTCGCAGCACGTCCTGTAGGGGCTGCTAATAGAAAATCTAGACCCTCTGCTTCAAAGAATTTAATTATTGTGTTAATTGTAGTTGTCTTACCAGTACCAGGTCCACCAGTTATTATAAGTACTCCATTACGTACAGCTTCCACAACCGCATCTCTTTGCATCGTGTCTAATTCTATCTTTTCTTTCTTCTCAATATTCTTAATTATACTTATTATCTCGTTGGCACCTACATCATATTGTTCATTCAAATCATGTAGCATACGTGCTACATTTAATTCACTATAATAAAAATACGAACTGTATACTACCTTCTTGTTATCAAGTTCTTTGATCACTACTCTTTTATCAATCATCATGTCCATGATGTGTTTTTCTATCTTATCAGGCTCAATTATTAACATCTGTGCAGTTTTAGAGATCAGCAAGTCCATTGGTAGATAGACATTACCTGACTGGGAAGCCTGTAACAACACATATAAGACTCCAGCCTTAATACGAAATTCTGCATCTGCACCAATTCCCACTTTTGAAGCGATTTCATCCGCAATTCTAAATCCTACCCCGCTTATGTCATCGGCTAATTTATACGGGTTGTCTTTGATTACTTCATACATGCGACTTCCATATTGTTTATGAATTTTAACTGCTAAATTGTTTGTAATTCCGTACTTCTGCAAGAATAGCATTGCATCACGCAACTCTCTTTTGTCTTCAAATTGAGTTCCAATCTCTTGTGCCTTAGCTATACTAATTCCTTTTACTTCTGCCAATCTTTCCGGTTCTTGTTCAATAATACGAAAGGTATCTTCCTTAAACTTCCTAACGATTCGAGCTGCTAAAGCAACACCTATTCCTTTAATTGCTCCCGAACCTAGATATCGTTCCATTGACATCATATCTTCTGGTTCCTTTATCTCATAGCTTTGTACTTGAAATTGTTCTCCGTATATCTGGTGCGAGATATAATTACCATGTAACTCAACATATTCTCCCTCATTGATAAAAGGAAAACTTCCCACACAGGTTATATCATCATCTTCTCCGGTTAAGCTAAGCACGGTATAACCATTTTCTTGATTACGATATACTATTTTCTCAACATAACCCTGAATTGTTTCAGCCAATTGTTATTCCTCCATACTCGTGCTTTTTCATCATAGCATCATTATACCTAGTATTTACACTAACTGCAAGGTAAAGCACTCCAAAAGCTTTACTTATTCCCGGGCACATATAAAAAGTGCTATTATGGTCGCAGTAATTACTGCAGCCATAATAGCACCCTTATAAACTATTGACGTTTCATTGATTCATATAACATCTGAGCAATCCCTAATTCACCAGAATCACTTATACTTTTTGCATATTCTTCATACAAAGTGTCCCCAAAATATTGAATATACTCATTCTCGTCATCTTCACTCTTAGGAACCATGCTTGTCTTCATTGATTTAAATACTTGTTCTACAAGATACGATTCAAAGTCTTTGCAGACCTCCATAAGCTCTGTATCTGTAGCTGTAGAAGCATCTGTGTTGTTTAATTTATCTTTTAATTGTGTAGCTTGTGTATTTTGCTTATTAAGTTCTGATATAGTGCTATTATATGAAGCTAAGGAATCGATTGACATTTAATTTCTCCTTTCCTTATCTGTACTACTATCTAAGATTATTTGCCTGTTGAAGCATCTCATCTGTAGCTGTTATAATCTTAGAATTCATCTCATATGCTCTTTGTGCTACAATTAAGTTTACCATTTCATCAGCTGTTTGTACGTTAGAACTTTCTAAGTATCCTTGCTTAATCGATACATTAGAACCTGCGGTTGCATTCACACCCCACACAGCCTCACCAGAAGCATCTGTTTCTTTCACTATACTATCTGATGTTTTTAGCAAACCAGAAGGATTATTAAATTGTGCAACACCAATGGTGATACCAATAGATTGTGCATTATTCTTCTCGTCTGGATAGCTAAAATTTCCATTTCCATCAATTGTTAATTTAGACGTATCATATTCTTTCCCAAAGACAATTTGGTTACCATTAACATCAAGCACTGGGTATCCGCTTGATGTAGCAAGTACCATACCATCACTTCCCGTTGCTAAATTAAACGATCCACTTCTTGTATAACCAACGGAACCGTCTGGCATCTGTACCATAAAGAATCCAGAACCTTGAAGGGCAAAATCGAATGTATTCCCTGTCTCTTGTAATGATCCTTGTGTATACTGAGTTGTAATGGCTGAGTTACGTACACCTAATCCAACTTGGGCAGATGTTGGTTTTGGATCACCATTATTATCAGTTGTAGTTTCTTGAATAGTTTGGTATAACAATGTCTTAAACTCAGCTGTTTCTTTCTTATAACCAACTGTATTAATGTTTGCTAAATTATTTGAAATTGTATCAACATTTGTCTGTTGCGATATCATACCTGACGCAGCCGTCCATAAAGAACGCATCATATCAAACACCTCTTTCTAAGTATTATACTTTACCAACTTGATTAACTGTTTGATCTAATAATTGATCTTGTGTTTTGATTACCTTTTGTCCCGCTTCATAAGCTCTAGTAATATTAATCAAATTAACCATTTCTGATATAACGTTAACATTGGATTGCTCTGTGTAACCTTGTCTTATAACACCGTCACTATCTTTTGCCTCAGCACCATCCACTGCTTTGTAATAATTATCTCCAGCCTTTTCAAGGTAATCATAATCCTCAAAGTCAGCCATCTTTACTTTATCGATATATTCACCGTCTGCATAGATTGAACCATCTATATCAATAGTTACCGTTTGTGCATCTGTAGGAACTTGAATATCCCCACCCTCACCCTGTAAGTGATTGCCGTATACATCAACTAGATAACCATCATGTGTCATCTTAAATGAACCATCTCTTGTATAGCGAATAGATTCATTCCCGTTACCATCTGTTACCGCTACTGTAAAGAATCCATTGCCTTCAATTGCTAGATCATATGTATTCCCTGTTTCACGGAATGAGCCTTGAGAATAATCCGTATAGTATTCACCTATTTTTACCCCTAAACTCATCGTACCAATAGGTCTATCCGTATAAGCTTCTGATGCATCCTTAATCTTAAGTGTTAATGCTTCTTCGAACGCCTGGCTGGTAACATTTTCTTTTTTGTAACCAATTGTAGCCGAATTGGCTAAGTTGTTACTTATCGTATCCAATCGTTTCTGCTCATTAATCATTCCTGTATAAGCAGTATATAGTGCTCTAACCAAACTCTCATACCTCCAATTCTAAATCCACCGGTCACTATTGATACTTTTACCTGTCATATATATCGGTATAGTCTTCTAATAACTTTATAGCATATCATAAAATTTTACTGTATTTATTAATATTAATAAGATTCACAGTTCAACCCCTAGGCCAAAGTGTGAATCTTATTATCTAGTCTCTTTTTCCACTTAGGAATTCAACAAATTTTCCTGTTCCAATTGCAACAGCTGTCATTGGATCTTCTGCTGTCATTGTATTAATTCCTGTCTTCTCTTCAATAAGTTGCTCTAAACCGTATAATAAGCAACCACCACCAGTTAAAACAATACCACGATCAGCAATATCCGCTGCTAATTCTGGTGGAGTTTTCTCTAATACACTGTGTACTGCTTCAACGATTTGTGAAGTAGTTTCCTTTAAAGCTTCTTCTGTTTCATCAGAAGTCACTGTAATTGTTTTTGGAAGTCCTGTAACTAAGTTACGACCACGAACATCTAATGTTGCCACCTCTGGTCTTCTATAAGCCGATCCAATTTTAATCTTAATATCTTCTGCAGTTCTTTCACCGATTAATAGATTATGTTTCTTACGCATGTAACGTACAATTGCTTCATCAAAATCGTCTCCTGCAATCTTAATTGAAGTACTAACTACAGTCCCTCCTAATGAGATAACAGCAATATCAGTAGTTCCACCACCGATATCAACAATCATGTTACCACATGGTCTTGCAATATCAATACCAGCACCAATTGCGGCCGCGATTGGTTCTTCTATAATAGCAACTTCCCTTGCACCTGCTTGGTATGTTGCATCTTCTACAGCCTTTTTTTCAACCTCAGTAACTTGGCTAGGTACACAGACGCTAATTCTAGGTTTTCTAAAACGTTGTTTACCTACAGCTTTTTGGATGAAGTATTTAAGCATCTTCTCTGTTACTGTGTAATCAGAAATAACACCTTGTCTTAAAGGTCTAACTGCTACAATATTACCTGGTGTTCTACCAAGCATTAATCTAGCTTCCTCTCCAATAGCTTTAATTTTGTTAGTATCTCTATCGAACGCCACAACGGAAGGCTCTTTTAAAACTACACCCTTTCCTTTAATGTACACTAATACACTTGCTGTTCCCAAATCAATACCAATATCACTGCCCAACATATGAAATCTCCTTTCAATTCCAATTATTTATTATACTAACTTTTACTGTTATTATCTAATTTTTTCCATTATTCAACTAATTAAACATACTCATTCTTATTATATACGCATTGGTTAATTAAATCAAAGGAAATTTTTATTTTCTACAATTTTCTCAAATTGTAATATGACAAGGTATCTTTTGATTCTACTAAATGCTTATTATCTTAAAAAACATTGTGTACTTATTATAACCAGTACACAATGTTTTAATTTACACTTCAACACCAAGTTTTACATACAGCCAAATAAATAAGATTCTTATTCCAGACTACCAGATTAGCTCTAAAAAAAGGAATCATTATGCAGACGATTCACAACCTCTGTGATTCTTTCTTTTGCTTCATAACCCGTAGTAGAATTCTTGATATAGTTAACGAGTTCTTCTTTCTTACCATCAGTAAGTGCAGAGAAATTAGCCATGGCTTTCATATCAAGTGCTAACGACATTCCGAATCCAACAGGGAGTTCACCATTATCTGTAAATGACATTGTAATACCTCCTAAATCACTCATTAATTAATTCGTACACATTTATTTTCTGTAATTGAAGGTAAATTATGAATGTACATTTTACCACTATATTTTTTCAAAGCTTACATTTTATTTACATTTAATAAAGTTAATTACTTTTTTATATTTCTATGATATAATATCAATAATTCATTTTAAGTAATGTAGCTTTTAATATCGTTTTAACGGAGGATTTTATGAAACCATACAGAATATTTAGTGATAGTTCTTGCGACTTAACACAAGAGTTATTAGATCGATATAACATAACAACAATTCCCTTTTATGTTTCATTTGATCAACAAACATATCAAAAAGAGATTGAGGAAATTTCTATTTCCGATTTTTATCATCGATTAACTACTGAAAACGTATATCCAAAGACTTCTCTTCCATCTGTAGATGATTATTGTAACAAATTCGAAGAGGCTATTCAAAATGGATATGACGTTCTTTGTTTAAATATAACACTTAAATTTAGTGGATCACACCAATCGGCTATGACTGCAAAATCTATATTAGAAGAGAAATATCCTGACAGCCATATTGAAGTAATTGATTCATTATTATGTACAGGTGGACAAGGTCTTTTATTATTAGAAGCAGCTAAGATGCATGAGGCTGGGTACTCTCTTTCTGACAATGTTGCCAAGCTTCTTGAATTACGAGAAACAGGTAGGGTAATGTTCACTCTTGGTACTCTTGAATATCTACAAAAAGGTGGTAGAATAGGTAAGGTTTCTGCACTCGCAGGTAGCTTGTTGAATCTAAAACCACTTATTGTATTAGAAGACGGTGAACTTACACCTTACAGTAAAGTTCGTGGTTTCAAAAAGGCGATTGATAAACTTTATGACATGATTACAGAATACTTCAAGAATAATAACCTTGATTACAATGATTACGAATTCTGCGTTGTAACCGGTACTAATTTTGAAGAGGCATCACTATTCCTAGAAAAATTACCAAATGTTATTAATCAACCAGTTAACCATCCGATTTTTACACTTGGTTCAACAATTGGTACTTATACAGGGCCAGATATAGTTGGAGCTTGTTTTATTCGTAAATATAACGCTTAATAATAGAAATTATGTAAATTCATAACGCCAGCATAAACATACTCTTGTTTTTGCTGGCGTTTTTATTAATACTATTCATTTGAAAAACATACTACATACCTATACAGTTCTTACCCTATAGTCACTTCTATTTTATGC
>NZ_CBDLAM010000158.1:0-6892 GCF_965301125.1 Anaerosporobacter sp.
GAATTCAGTTATTATACAATACTATGCTTTTGCTTTCTTTTTTTCAGTGTTCATACGTTTTATAACCTTAAGTCTTGTGAACTCTTCACGTTCCTTTTCCTCAAGTGCATTCTGAATGTCAGTTACCAATGTTGTGTAGTGAGGGATGGTTATATTCTTAAGTGCGTTAGCACGTTTTTGTGTTTTCTTAATATTTGTGGCAAGGCGGTAAGCAGAAGTTTCGACCATGGATAAACGAATGGTTAATTCCTTTACTCTATTAAAATGTCTGCAAGCCTCATCAAGGGATAACCTTGTTCCATAGAAAGAATACGTAGGGGTGAGAGAAGCATTATCATATTCAACTAAGGGAATCTCTGTACCCATAATACTGCGTGTTTTAATCGTAATAGAATTTTCCTCAGGAACAGTTTTACTTAACATTTGAACGGTATTAATACCCATCTCAATATTGGCCTTTTGCAAGGCAATATATGCAGATGTGAAAGTTTCATCAATTTCTGACTGAATATTCTTTGCTTTATCAATTAACTCCATCAACTCACGAATAAGTATGTTTCGCTTCTTATCCATAAGGTCAAAGCCTTGTTTTGATAGAGCTAATGAGTTTTTAGCAAGGATTAGATTTCCCTTAGTGGGAAATGTATTTGGATCCATATACTCACCATCCTTTATTCTTCAGTAGAAGAGGTTTCGTTAGTAGTAGGAGCCTGGTAGTACTTATCAAGAATCTTCGTATCAACTCTATCAAGTTCTTCTCTAGGTAGAATAGCAAGCAGTTTCCATCCAAGATTTAAGGTTTCTTCAATGCTTCTATCCTCCGTTAATCCTTGAGAGATAAATTCATTCTCGAAAGCAGTACCGAATTTCAAGTACTTCTTATCGATAGGAGATAATTCATCTTCACCAATAACACTTGCAAGTGCTCTTGCTTCTCCTACACGTGCATAAGATGAGAAGAGTTGGTTTGAAAGGTCTTGATGGTCTTCCCTTGTATAGCCATCACCGATACCATCCTTCATAAGACGAGATAGAGAAGGTAATACGTTAATAGGTGGGTAGATTGCTTTTTGGTGTAATGCACGTTCTAGAACAATTTGCCCTTCTGTAATATAACCTGTTAAATCGGGAATAGGGTGTGTAATATCATCATTAGGCATTGTTAGTATAGGAATCTGTGTTACAGAACCGTTTCTACCCTTTACAATACCTGCACGTTCATAAATGGTTGCCAATTCACTATATAGGTATCCTGGATAACCCTTTCTACTTGGTATCTCTCCTTTTGAAGAAGATACTTCACGCATTGCCTCTGCAAAGGAAGTCATATCTGTTAATACTACTAAGATATGCATACCCTTTTCGAATGCTAGATATTCAGCAGCAGTAAGAGCTACTTTAGGAGTAATTAATCTCTCTACAACTGGGTCATTAGCAAGGTTTAGAAACATAACAACGTGAGAACTAGCGCCACTTTCTTCGAATGTTCGGCGGAAGAATTCAGCTACATCATGTTTTAATCCCATCGCACCAAATACAATTGCAAATTTTTCATCCGAACCACTACCAAGGGAAGCTTGCTTAACGATTTGGGCAGCTAATTGGTCGTGTGGAAGACCATTACCTGAAAAGATAGGTAACTTCTGACCACGAATTAATGTAGTAAGACAATCAATGGATGAAATACCAGTTTTAATAAAGTTACGAGGATATTCCCTTGTACATGGGTTAAGAGGCTCACCATTAACATTCTTTTTGTCGGCAGAGATAATAGGACCAAGACCATCTATTGGCTCACCGATACCATTAAATACACGACCAAGGATATCTTCGGATAAAGCAATTTCCATAGGATGACCAGTTAATTTTGTATGCGTATTCTTAAGGGACATTTCCGCTGTACCTTCGAACACCTGTATAACCGCCTTATCTTCATAGATTTCAACGATTCTTCCTAGTTTATGATGAGTTCCGTCAACTGTCAGTTCAACGATTTCATCATATGCAGCACCCTTTACGCCTTCTATGACTATAAGGGGGCCATTTATTTCACTAAGTCCTAAGTATTCAATTGACATTTTATAACCCTCCTTACGCATTTGTTTCTAATAAATGATTGTAGAAATCGTCAATCGCTTCTTTGTAGTCTTTGAATTTATCTAATTCATTATTTGCAACATCATATTTAATTGAGATGATTCTTTCAAAGATGTTGCTTTCTTTTAATAATGACATAGGCATGTTCATAGCATTTAACTTTTTACATTGTTCATATAGATACATAATTGTTTCCATCATCTTTAATTGTTTTTCAAGTGGAACATAAGTATCCGATGGATGGTAGGCATTTTGTTGTACAAAGCCAAGACGAATGACTCTTGCAATTTCAAGAACAAGCTTTTGATCATCTGGTAATACATCGCTACCAATTAATTTAACGATTTCATTTAACTGACTCTCTTGTGTTAATAAGGAAATCAATTGATTACGTAATTCAATAAAGTTCGGACCAACATTCTTTGTGTACCACGGAGTTAGGTCAGATACATATTCACTGTAACTAGTTAACCATTGAATTGCTGGGAAATGTCTTGCATAGGCAAGAGATTTATCAAGTGCCCAGAAACAACGTACGAAACGTTTGGTGTTTTGGGTAACTGGTTCAGAGAAGTCACCACCTTGAGGGGATACAGCACCGATAATAGATACGCTACCTTCTGTACCATTTAAGTTACTCATAAATCCAGCACGTTCATAGAATGCAGAAAGTCTAGATGCTAAATAAGCAGGGAAACCTTCTTCTGCAGGCATCTCTTCCAAACGACCTGATAGTTCACGAAGAGCTTCCGCCCAACGGGATGTAGAATCAGCCATGATAGCGACATGGTAACCCATATCACGATAATACTCAGCTAGAGTAATGCCTGTGTAAATACTTGCTTCACGGGCAGCAACTGGCATATTTGAAGTATTTGCTATTAATGTAGTTCGATCTAGTAATGGATTGCCTGATTTAGGGTCAACCAATTTTGAGAAGTCTTCCAAAACTTCAGTCATTTCATTACCACGTTCGCCACAACCAATGTAGATGATGATGTCTGCGTCAGACCATTTGGCTAATTGGTGTTGAGTCATTGTTTTACCTGTTCCGAAACCACCAGGGATGGCAGCAGTACCACCTTTGGCAATTGGGAATAAGGTATCAAGAATTCTTTGTCCTGTAATCAATGGACGGTCTGCAGCATAACGCTTTGCAGTTGGTCTTGGAATACGAATTGGCCATTTTTGAGTTAATGTAAGTTCTTGTTCTACACCATGTTCATTAAGTATGGTAACGATTGGATCGTTAATTGTATATTGTCCGTCTGGTGCAACTTTTATGACTGTACCGCTAACAGACGGTGGCACCATGGATTTATGTATAATTGCGCGTGTTTCACGTGTTTCAGCAATAATAGTACCTCCATAGATTTTATCACCTTCTGATACCGTAATATGTACATCCCATAATTTCTTTGTATCTATCGAATCAACATTTACACCTCTTGATATAAATGCTCCAGATTCTTTGGCTATTTCTTTCAGTGGCCTTTCAATACCATCAAAGATATTACCAATAATACCAGGTGCTAAAGTTACAGATATAGCATTGCCTGTAGCTATAACTTCTTCGCCTGGTTTAAGTCCTGTTGTTTCCTCAAATACCTGAATAGTAGTAGTATCTTTTGTTAAAGCAATTACTTCACCAACCAGCTTTTCTTTACCAACAAGGACCATTTCAGACATTTTAAATCCTAAGTTACCTTTTAAGTAAACAATAGGACCGTTTATTCCGTATATATTTCCTTTTAAGTTCATATCGGAGCAACCCCCTATTTCTTAAATTAAGATGTACTATTTAAAAACCCTGAAATCAGGGTCTCTAAATAGGTTCCACTTATGACAATTTAAAGTTTGATTTTTCTTCTTCTAATTTTGAAATAAATGAATTGTCAATTAATATATGTTTTTCAGTAATTACACAACGAATACCACCAATAAAATCAATATTGCTTATTGTTAACTCCACTTTAGTAGAAGATTCCAGAGCTGATTTTAAGTGAGCATCGGTTGGATTAATGTAGATTGTTATCTCATCGTCATTAGCAAATGCAACAGCTTCGTTAATTTTATTAACTAAGAAATCTTGATATTCTGGTGTTTTCATATAAGCAGATAATCTCTTTTCTACATCAGTGAAAAGTATATCAATTTTTTCTTTTGTCTTTTCGCTTATTGCACGTTTGATACTCATGGATTCGTTAGATAATTTTTTGTTTTTTTCACGTAGTAAATTATCAGACTCAGTATGAATTTTTTGTTCTGCTTGTTTTTTTAGAGATTTCTTTTTCTCTTCAGCCATTTCTTTTAAGCTCAATTCATAAGATTCTAACATTTTAACACTTTGTGCAGTTGCATCATCAATTGCACTGTGATAAAAGTTGTCAAGTTTTTCGTCTAATGTCATAAAGAACATCCTTTCAAAGATTTAGAGTTTCAAACCAATTGCTTCATTAACATAATCGGTAATAAAGTTTGGTTTCCTTCCCGTTCCATGTCGATCTGGAATTTCTATAATTAAAGGTAAACGACGATTTAATTTAACATCATCCACAATTTCAGGAAATTCACGGCTGAATTTCTCTGTTATTAAAATAATACCAATTGTTTTATCAGCTATCGCTTTGTCCAGCTGTTGTTTCAAATGTTTTTTCGAATGGATTACGACGCCATCAACACCTGCAAGTCTCATTCCAGTGTAGGTATCTACGTTGTCGCTAATTAAATACATACGCATAATGTCGCGCTCCTTTCAACCTAGTCATAGGAGAACTATGCCTAGGTACGATTATGGTAACATCGTAAATGAAAGAACAAGTCCATATAAAGCAATACCTTCTGCTAAGGCTACGAAGATTAATGCTTTACCCATGATGCTTGAATCTTCACTCATAGCTCCAAGAGCAGCACTAGCTGCAGATGCTACGGCAATACCACCACCGATACAAGAAAGACCAGTTGAGAGGGCAGCAGCTATGTATCTCCATCCATCGCCAGATGAAGAGGCAACAGCTTCAGTTGCAGCAGATGCGTTACCAGAGAACATAAGGATGTTTGCTAAGATTAAAGTTCCAAAGAAGAAAAATGCGTTAAAACCAAGTGCAGCTTTAAAGCCACCTTTTTGCTTTTTGCTTAATAAGAATGCTCCAAATGGAATAAAAATGCTTAAAAGTAATGCAGCTACAAAAATATATCTTGTTACTAAATTCATAATGATGCCTCCTAAATAAAAATATAATAATGATTTGGTTAGCAAAAGAGCTACCTATTTGTTTGTTTTATATGGTTTAAATTCTTTACCTGTTCCACGATAGAAACGGCTAAACATTTCATAATATTCAAGACGTAGTACTTGAATACCAACAATTAGACCTTCCATGGCTGCAACAATAATGTTACCAAGGATAATAACTAAAATATTACCGCCACCATGTTCTGCACCCGCTAACATAAGTACAACACCCATCATAGCGGCATGGCTTAGAGCAAATGCTCCAACACGTAGGAAAGAGATTGTATTACTTGCATAACTTAAAAGTACTTCAAACATCTCGAATATAGAGGTTACGATAAACATTCCCTTGCCATCAGGAAAGAGATTTTGTTTTTTCTCTAATTTTCTCTCAATAGGTTCCTTAAAGAACATTAGTAGTAGAGGTACTCCAAATAAAATAGCTAAAACAATTGCTCCTGGTAATTCATGATCTGTAAATATTAGAGCGACACATGAAAGAATTCCTCCATAAAATACAAGACCGGCCAGGCCATTGGTATCAAAGAATAATCTTGCATAGTCTTTTGATTTGACTGCATTAATGATATTCAATACCATAGCTATGATAATAAGGAATGCACCAAATACAATAGCTGTGATTAAGATGGACATTATATTATCCATCGGTTTCATCCATACACTGGGAATCAACTCTTCATAGCCAAATACACTTCCATACATAAAACCAAAGAAGGTGGAGAAGATACCAGCAAGTGATATAATAGCGCCAAGATTCATTTTCTTAAACTTATAGAACAATGCTCCGCCTATTACTAAACATAGACCTTGACCCACATCACCAAACATAACGCCGAAGATTAATGAGTAGGTAATGGCTACGAATAAAGTAGGATCAATTTCGTTGTAGGCAGGAACCCCATACATATGTATAAACATTTCAAACGGTTTGAAAATCTTTGGATTTTTTAATTTAGTAGGTGGTTTCATTCCAATGTCATCTTGCACTTCTTCAGATATACAATACACGTTTGGATCGTTTTCAATATCTTTTAGAAAAGCATTGGCATCTTTTAGAGTCATCCAGCCACAAAGAATATAGAATATCATATTGTCGTTATTTTTATAACTACGTCGTTCTTTTGTACAAGCTGCAACTTTACGAATATCATGGTTTTTAGTAAGTGTTTGTAATGTATTGTGTGCTGTTAATAGTTCAGGACCAATGGAATCAATTTTTTTCTTGATTTCTGCTGAAATCTGTTTGATCTGCGCTGTTACCTGATCTATTTTTGACAAGATATCGTTATATGCTTCTTCTGGGGTACCTTCATACTCATTTGGTATGAATATTCTTTCAAAATGTAGAGAAGAGTAGATGGCATCTATCTTTACACTGGAAGTGGCAGGTACAAAGTAGATTCCCCATACATAATCTTCGTCGCTGTCGCATTCATAAAAAACAGTATTTAGATTTTCATAAACATATTTTGAAAATTTGTTATAAAATTCATGTGAAATTCGACCAAACCGGAATTTTATAAATTTAAAATTCATTAT
>NZ_CBDLAM010000158.1:6902-8721 GCF_965301125.1 Anaerosporobacter sp.
TTTCTTCAAGTCATAATTAAGCATTTTAAATGGCTCAATAGTATGAAGAAGTTCTTTATAGTGTGTCTTTTTATCTTTTAAAGCTTTCTTTTGTAAGTCTAAATCATCTATCATTGAAAAAGCATTTGTAATTACATCTGCAGCCTCGGATGGCGTCATAGATTTATGCGAAGCAGAGCAATTCTCATCTATTTTTTTAACAAGTTCTTCAGACTTTGACATTAAGTCGCGATAAGGATTCATCTCAATAAATGGTTTTAAATCGCGAACTGTACTAAGTTCGGATAATGCGTTCTCTAGATGCATTTCATATTTTGATAAATACGTGTTTGCTACACGATCAATATCACTCTTAGGACCTGTGATACTTAAAAATTTCATTTTTTCAATCACCGTCTACACCTCCAATCTCTTATTGTAAATAACTAAGTATTTCGTCAGGTTGTAACTTATAACGAATACACTCTAAAACAGTAGTAAGTTTATCTATCTCGATTTCTTTCAAGTAAAGAAATTGTTGCACAGGTGCCATAGAATTTGGATACTTCTGTTTATTTGACTTGTAAATCTTAATTAATAATGTTCGATACAAACTTTCGAAGGAGTTTATTTCCGTTATTCCATAAGCCCTTACGTAGTAACTTGAATGCATTAACGTTATTAATTCATCTACAGAATTCGTTTCAATGAGAGCAGTGATCTCTTTTTTCTTAATTTTATATGATATTGGAATTATGTACGAATAAATCTTGCTAGAGTCAATATCATAATATTTTTTAGAACGATAAATCCATAAAATATTAAGTAAATCTATCTTTTTGCCTAGTAGTTCAGTGTAGGCTTTATTACTATCTCCTTTTAGATACTTATCTTTCAATTTCCATGCCTTTTTGAAGTAATAGATATCTAATTGCATCTCATAATCGAATAAGGTAGGATTATTCGTATTCTGAACGGCCTTTAAGATAGGATAGTAATCTGTATCCTTTAGTATATTAATAAATTCATCCATTGTTCTAGATGTTGATAACTGCTCTAGGTTTATCTTCAGACGCTTACTAAAGAAAGCATCAAAGTTTGAACCTTTGTATTCATATTCTTGATTATGAACATGTTGCAGACAATATTTAATTATATTTGTTTCAAAGCGAAAGGATAAGAAAATAAGAGCTTTTCTTTGCTCGCGATTACAAAAACGATAGATTCTTGAAAAACTATCAAACAAGGAGTTTATAATTAATTCTTCAATCTGACCTCTATGAAGATATCCTTCATCATATCCGGAAAATAAAGGTTCATAAGATGGATTCGATTTTAAGAAATTAATGAACTCAGGTACGGTTTCTAAGTTTGAGATTTTCACATAATCTTCATTTTTGAATAAATTACTTTCCATTGCCTTTACTTTGGTAGTGATTCCACTGTAAGATAATAAATTATTTGACATTTGATCACGCCCCAATTATGTTTTGAAAAACACGTTCTACCAAAGCATCATGATTCATAGTAAAAGTGGTTTCTAGCTCTTCTATTTGTTTTTCACAATCATCAATGAGGGCTTTTCTCTCTAATTCAAGTTCTTTGTCTGCTTGATCTTGCAAGGCTTGAATTTGTTTGTTGGTTTCCTCTGCTAAAGAATTCTCGAACACAGATAATTCATGATCGATTTCTCTACGCTTTGCATTTTTTTGATCATCAGTTCGAGAAATAATACGATTTGCCTTTTCTTCAATATCATACAAAAGGTTAATTACTTTCTCCATATGATTCCTCCTGTTCCAGATTATTTGTAACTAATATTAATTAGTAGTAAAAAAGA
>NZ_CBDLAM010000159.1:0-8664 GCF_965301125.1 Anaerosporobacter sp.
ACACTTCTTTGTGATTACATACTAACTATTACAAGTGAGATGAGAGTTTATTAAAGTTATAATGAGTTAATTTGAAAGGAGTACCTTTGAATATGAGCAAATTATTTGAAGAATTACAACCATTTCTTGATAAAGATATGGCTATTAATACAGCGTTAATTTTATTAAGTTGGGATAATGAAACATTGGCACCAGAAGAAAGTATTGAATATACAGCAAAAGCAGTGGGAATTCTAGCAGACGAACAATTTCGTTCCTTTGTTAATCCAGAGGTTCGTGCTATTCTAACTAAGTTAGAAGAACATAAAGAGGAACTTGAGGATACAGAGAAAGCGATACTTAAGAAATTACTAAAAAGCTATGAGCAGATGGAGAAGATTCCACCAGAAGAAAACAAGGAATATAGCGAGTTAACAGCTGTTTCGGGAAACATCTGGGCTAAGGCTAAGAATAATAATAACTATGCTGAATATGCGCCAACATTGGAGAAGATTATTAATTTCCAAAAGAAATTTGCAGGGTATCGTAGAAAAGATGGAGAAAAAATATATGATATTCTGTTAGATGATTATGAGGAAGGATTTAATACGGAAAAGTTAGATACTTTCTTTAATAAAATTAAAGAGGAAATCGTGCCTTTAATTAAGGAAGTTGCAAAAAGACAAGATCAGATTGATAAGTCTTATAACTTTTTATCCTACGATGTAAAGAAACAAGAGGAATTCGCTAGATTTCTTGCACAGTACATTGGTTTTGATTTTAAGAAAGGTGTGATTGCAGAAAGCGAGCATCCTTTTACAACAAACCTACATAATCATGATGTGCGTATCACTACACATTATTATGAAAACAATTTAGAGAGTTCATTATTCTCGGTTATTCACGAAGGTGGACACGCAATTTATGAAATGCAAGTTGCAGATGAACTTACGCAAACACCTGTAGGTGGAGGAGCATCTATGGGAATGCATGAATCACAATCCCGTTTCTTTGAGAATATAATTGGTAGAAGCGAAGAATTCTGGACGCCAATCTATCCTAAACTAAAAGAAACATTCCCTGAGCAGTTAGAGAACGTATCCCTACAACAATTTATTGCGGGTATCAATAAGTCAGTACCTTCACTTATTCGAACAGAAGCAGATGAGCTTACGTATACCCTTCATATTATCATTCGTTATGAAATCGAGAAGATGTTCTTAGAAGGTGATGTAGATGTTATGGAGCTTCCTGCAATTTGGAATCAAAAATACGAAGAATATCTAGGAATAACACCTTCTAGTGATAAAGAAGGAATTCTTCAAGATGTACATTGGTCCATGGGAAGCATAGGATATTTCCCTTCTTATGCATTAGGTTCCGCAATTGCTGCACAGATTTACTATCACATTAAAACAGTAATGCCTTTTGAACAATATTTGTTAGAAGGAAATCTTGCACCAATCCGTGAGTATCTAAAAGAACATATTCATAAATATGGAGAAACTAAGAACACCAATGAATTTCTTATGGATATGATGGGTGAAGAGCTTAACGCAGATTATTATGTAAGATACCTAAAAGAAAAATATACGAAATTATACAATTTATAGAATATAGTATGAAATATAAATTTCAGCAAGGAGATTGTCATTAATTATGGCAATCTCCTTGTTAGTTTACCTATATATAGGCAATTTCAAAAGGCATTTCCGTACTTATGCTAGATTAAAAGAATAAAAAAATCAATTCATGCGGATAGTACTATATTGAATACATTTGGTATAGAAAGGAAGCTATTAGCATGAAAAGAAAAATTGAACTGGTAAAAGCAAGAGAAATCCTTGATTCTAGAGGTAATCCTACTGTTGAAGTTGAGGTTCTACTTAAAGACGGAAACATTGGCAGAGCAGCTGTTCCCTCAGGAGCTTCTACAGGAGCCTTTGAAGCAGTTGAATTACGTGATGGAGATAAGAAGCGCTATATGGGAAATGGTGTTTTAAAAGCAGTTGAGAATGTGAATGGCCCTATAGCAGAATTATTAATTGGAAAAAATGCTTTGAATCAATGCGAAATCGATCGCATAATGATTGAAGCAGATGGAACAGATAACAAAGGTAAATTTGGTGCTAACGCAATACTAGGAGTATCGTTAGCCGTTGCAAAAGCGGCAGCTGAATCAGTTGAACTTCCATTATATCAATATATTGGTGGCGTGAATGCAAAAGTTTTGCCTGTCCCAATGATGAATATTATTAATGGCGGTAAACACGCGGATTCCAGTTTGAATATTCAAGAATTTATGATTATGCCAGTTGGTGCAAAAACATTTCGTGAAGCTTTAGAATGGAGTACTGTTGTTTTTCACACACTTAAGAAGTTACTAAAATCTGATGGATATGTAACAGCGGTAGGTGATGAAGGTGGTTTTGCTCCTAAGTTTAATTCAGATGAACAAGCACTAGAATATATCGTAAAAGCAATTGATGAAGCAGGATATAAATCGGGAGAAGATTTCTATATTGCTATAGACGCAGCAGCTACAGAGATGTATGAAGAAGCAGCAAAAGCAGGTAGAAAGGGTGAATACCTATTCTGGAAATCTGGTGAATATAAAACTGTTGATGAGATGGTTGCGTATTGGGAAGATATTTGTAATCGCTATCCAGTTAAATCTCTTGAAGATGGACTTGCAGAGGAGGACTGGGAAGGTTTTGATAAACTTACAAAAGCCCTTGGAGACAAGATTCAGTTAGTAGGAGATGACTTATTTGTAACCAATACAAAACGTATCAGGAAGGGGATCGATATGGATGTATCCAATTCTGTATTAATAAAATTCAACCAAATTGGTACCCTTACGGAGACATTAGAAGCAATAGAAGCTGCTAAATGTAACCGATGGACTGCAGTAGTTTCTCATCGTTCAGGTGAAACAGAAGATGTAACTCTTGCAGATATTGCTGTAGCTACCAATGCAGGTCAAATTAAGACAGGGGCACCATCAAGAAGTGACCGTGTTGCAAAATATAATAGACTTCTTAGAATTGAGGAGCAATTAGGTAAGGAGGCAGTTTATTTAGGTAAAAATGCGTTCAGAGGAAAACAATAAAACTAGTTTATCCTTATAATACCCACTTGTAATATTGTTTAAAACTGTTATAATAAACCATAATAGTGTAACAAACTATTATTAAATCTTGAAATAGGGGGGCTCATGTAATTGGGCTGAGAGTAAGCTGTATCGCTTTGACCCATAACCTGATTTGGATAATGCCAACGTAGGGACATATGCAGAAGTATGTTAATATTGCGATGCCTTTGGCGTCGCTTTTTTAATATCCAAATCATAAGAAAGGAGAATTTATTATATGTTAGAACAATGTTTAAAAAATGTTAGAGCAAAAGCACCTTTAGTACATAATATCACCAATTATGTAACGGTAAATGATGTTGCTAATATTCTACTTGCTTGTGGTGGAAGTCCTATTATGGCAGATGATAGTAAGGAAGTAGAAGAGATTACTACAATTTGTGGTGGACTGAATATCAACATAGGAACGTTAAATCAAAATTCTATTCCATCAATGTTGTTAGCTGGTAAGAAAGCAAATGAATTAGGGCATAAAGTGTTACTCGATCCAGTAGGGGCAGGAGCAAGCACATTACGGACGGAAACAACATTTAGGCTAATGAAAGAAGTAAAATTCGATGTGATTAGAGGCAATATCTCGGAAATTAAGACACTTGCTAATGGTAGCGGTAATACCAAAGGTGTAGATGCCGATGTTGCTGATGCAGTAACTGAAGAAAATCTTAAAGGTGCGGTTACATTCATTAAAACGTTTGCAAAACAGACAAAAAGTGTAATAGCTATTACTGGTGCAATAGATTTGGTTAGTGATGAAAGTACATGTTATGTAATTCGAAATGGACAAAGAGAAATGTCGAGTATTACAGGAACAGGTTGCCAGTTATCGGGTATGATAACCGCGTATCTTGTAGCAAATCCGGAACATACTTTAGAAGCAGCGGCGGCAGCAGTATGTGCAATGGGGCTCGCAGGAGAGATTGGCTATAGTAGAATGAAAGATGGTGATGGGAATGCAACGTATAGAAATCGAATCATTGATGCCATTAGTAATATGACAGCAGAAGAGTTAGGAAAAGGTGCAAGATACGAAATCTTATAATTAGATTGACAACGGTTGTTACTATGCAGTTATATTACGCGTAATAATTACGAAGATAGAAAGGAAGGACTGAGAAGTTGAATTGTAAAAGTGAAGACTTATTACTATATGCAGTTACTGACCGAAGCTGGCTGAATGGAGAAAGCTTGTGTAGTCAGGTTGAGAAGGCTTTAAAAGGTGGAGCAACATTTCTTCAATTGCGAGAGAAAGAACTAGCTGAAGAACAGTTTTTAAGAGAGGCTATTGAAATTAAAGAATTATGTAAGAGATACCATGTACCATTCGTTATTAATGATAATGTTAATATTGCATGCAAGATTGATGCAGACGGAGTTCATGTTGGACAAAGTGATATGGATGCGGGTAATGTAAGAGAAAAATTAGGTACTAATAAGATAATAGGTGTTTCTGCCCAGACAGTGGAACAAGCACTATTAGCTGAGAGGTGTGGAGCAGATTACTTAGGAGTAGGAGCAGTATTTCCTACTGGAACAAAGCTCGATGCGGTGGAAGTAAGTTACGAAACCTTGAAGGCGATTTGCGATGCTGTGCATATTCCAGTTGTAGCAATTGGAGGTATCGCAAATGATAATATAATACAACTAAAAGGTAGTGGAGTAAGTGGTGTTGCTGTTGTAAGTGCGATATTCGCAAGCAAAGACATTGAAGCAGAAACGAAAGAACTTTGTATAAAAGTGAGAGAAATGCTAAAGTAAGGATTGAAAGGAGTTGATCTTTTTATGTATAAAGCATTAACAATTGCAGGTAGCGATTCTAGTGGTGGAGCTGGTATCCAGGCAGATATTAAGACAATGACAGTACATGGAGTATATGCGATGAGTGCAATTACGGCATTGACAGCGCAAAATACTATGGGAGTAACAGGAATAATGGAAGTAAGTCCAGAGTTTTTGGAAGAACAGTTAGATTGTATATTCACGGATATTGAACCAGATGCGGTTAAGATCGGTATGGTATCCTCTGGGCGATTGATTTGCAGTATTGCTAATAAATTAAAACAATATAATGCAAAGAATGTAGTTGTTGATCCTGTAATGGTAGCAACTAGTGGTTCTAGATTAATTAGTGAAGAAGCAATATCTGTGTTAAAGGAAAGGTTGTTTCCATTAGCATGTCTCCTTACACCAAATATTCCTGAGGCAGAAGTAATTGCTAGTATGAAGATAGAGAAAAAAGAAGATATGGTGAAGGCTTCTGAGATTATCTATAGCCAATATGGTTGTCCAGTTCTTTGTAAAGGGGGACATTTTGGTGATGATGCAGATGATTTGTTATATATAGAGGGTGAGATACACTGGTTAACTGGGGCACGTTTTGATAATCCTAATACCCATGGGACAGGCTGCACATTATCAAGTGCAATAGCTGCAAACCTAGCTAAAGGATATTCTATGGTAGAAGCAGTGCAACTAGCAAAAACATATGTTGCAAAAGCAATTGCTCACAATATGAAACTTGGGAAGGGAAGAGGCCCATTAAATCATATGTGGAAGATGATGCAGTGTGAAGATAACTTTATTTATTAACGGTATAAAATCAGTAGACAATATGAGAAATCTGCCTAATAAAGGTATCATATAATACTTATTTAATATTGACTAACTATTTTTCACATGATAGTATAGTAATGCACTGGGATATCTATAAAATCATTATAGATATCCTATGGATTTAGGCAGATTTTATGAGAGATATGAAGAAATAAAGAAATTACTAGTAAGGTTAGTGGTCGTACATCTGATTATTATTAAGAATACATATTATTTTCATACACTAAATGGATACAAGCATTAGTAAGACTGTTATGAATTAGATGAAGATATTTTATTATACTATAGTTGAAATGTATAATAGGGTGAGATGATGAAAGTGTATTTACTTATACTGAATATATGTATGATGAAAATACTAGGCTTTACTTTCTAATAATATAGAATAAAGGAGGGTTTGTTACTTAATATGATTATCCAAGATAACATATCTTGATTTCATCATAAAGTTTGCTTAATGATAACATACAAACATTGAAAGGGTTACTATAAAGTTACTATGTTAAAATTAAGTAAAAGCATAAAAAAGGAAAAAACTCTCGGATATGAGATGATAAAAGGTTTTGCAGTCATAGGGATAATGATTGCATTGTTAATGGTAGTGTCAGCTGTAGGCGGGTTAAGTATATTGAATGCTAACAATGCAATCTCAGATATAAATCACTTTAATGAAAAACTATATGAAGCACAGGTGGCACATTACAAGTGGAGTAACAATTTAATGTACGCTCTAAATTACGGAGGAGAATTTACAGGGAGTACAGATCCTAAGGGGTGTGATTTTGGAAAGTTTATTTATAGTGTAGATTTGGAACAGGATGAAGAATTTCGAGAGTTTCTAGAAACAATTGAGCCAATGCATGATACGATTCATGGTGCTGCCGATAAAATTCTAAATCTGCAGAACACAAACAGTGAAGAAGCTGCAAAGTTATTTGAATCGGAAGTAATGACTAATATTGAAAAATTAGTTGCTGAGCTAGAGGATTTAATTAGTAATAAAAAAGCAAAAATCACTGAACAGGAAGAGCAGTTTGGGGTTGTTTTACTTGTAGCTGTTCTACTATCCTTCTTGATTATAGCCCTGGCTGCATTATCTTGCATTAAGTTTTATAGATTTATAAGAAAAGAAGTGGTACAAAATCTTGAGGTGATTACAAATGAGACGAAACAATTATCCGAAGGAAAGCTTAACTTGAATTTTGATATAGATTGTAAGACTAAAGATATGACTGCCTTAAGTAATTCACTTGACATTTCTACAAAAGAATTATCTAAATATATCAATGCGATTGACCTTAGCATGGAAGAATTCTCAAAAGGAAATTTAGCATTGGAATGTCAGGGAAGCTTTATTGGAGATTTTGCTAAGATTGAAAAATCATTAGAAAAGTTCTCACTGAATATAAGTCGCACCCTAGAAGAGGTTATTATTGCCTCGGATCAGGTTGCTGCGGGAGCAGATGAAATCTCTAGTGGAGCTCTAGAGTTATCATTTGGTGTGACAAAGCAGGCAAATGGTGTGAAAGAGCTGTCTGCAACTATTGATGATATTTCAGAGAAGATAACGACAACAGCCGATAATGTAAAAGGTATCAATGAATTAATGGTAGATACTTGTGATATGGTTGGCAACGGAAATAGTAAAATGAAAGAAATGATGGTTGCAATGACGAAAATCACTCAAAAGTCAATGCAAGTCAAAGAAATAATTAAGACAATGGATGATATTACCTTCCAGACGAATCTTCTTGCATTGAATGCAGCAATTGAGGCTGCAAGAGCTGGTACATCAGGAAAAGGATTCGCTGTAGTAGCTGATGAAGTGAGAAATCTTGCGCAAAGTTCATCGGACGCTGCAAAAAATATCGAAGAATTAATTCAAGATACCATAGTAGCCGTTGAACAGGGCTCAAGAATAGCAACAGAAACAGCTAAGATTTTAGAAAATATTAATCAACGTTCCATTGAAATCGATGAAAAGGTTGATGAAGTTGCTGTTTTTGCTAAGAAACAGATTGAAGGAATCAATCAAATAACAGTTGAAGTGAATCACATCTCCTCCGTAGTTCAATCTAACTCTGAAACATCTGAACAGAGTGCAGCTGCCAGTGAGGAACTTACAGCGCAGGCACAATTATTGCATGAATTGACACAGCAGTTTAATCTTAAAAAATAACTCTACAATGTGAACGTTGAAAGGAATTGCTAAGATGAGATTGGTACCTGTGAGTTTTTTGAAAGAAAATACAGAGATTGGAACAGATGTCATTAATAATGATGGAAAATTGTTGTTAAAAGAAGGACAGAAAATATCAAAAGCTGCTATCAGTGTATTAAATAGACTAGGAGTTTCTCATGTATATATTCGTGATGAATACTGCTTTAGTGATAATAAGAATAGATATACCACGGATTTAAGACAATTTTCTGATAGTATAGAAAAATTAAAGTCAATAGGTGGTAAGGTTAGTGATAGTACATCAGGCGCAGCTGATATGACAGCAGGATACATTGTTGCACAAAAATTTGTGGATGATTTAATCTCACTTGGTAAGGATTTTAAAATAGTATATGAGCCAAGTAAGATTGTAATCAATTCCTTAGTGGAGCGATCAATATATGTTGCAATTATGTCTACCGCATTAGGGCTAAAACTGAACATTAGTAGAGATAGGCTGATAAAGTTATGTTTGGCCGCATTATTAAAAGATATTGCTTTAATTTCTCCTAAAATTAAGAATGTTGATGAGAATACGTATAATCTTCACCCTCTAATGGGGTACAAGTATTTGAAAGAAAATTACAAATTAGATGAAGAGATTCTAAATGCAGTGCTTCATCATCATGAACTTGATAATGGTACGGGATTCACTAATAAGTTAAAAGGAAATGAATTCTGTGAGTTCGCCAGAATCTTT
>NZ_CBDLAM010000160.1:0-8598 GCF_965301125.1 Anaerosporobacter sp.
TGTCTGTTATAAATAAATAAAGTGAAAGATTTGAAAATTTTACTTGGTTTAGTACAAGATAAAGAAGGAAAAACTTATATATGGTCACAAAAAATATATAAAAATATTATGGAAACTATTGAATTATGGAGCAATTTGATATAGACTATTCGTATTAGTTATGTCATTTAGATGATATAGGCTTCGTTACAAGTATACAATACGTACTTGTATATTAAGATATAAAGGGATGGTTGAATGAGGGTAATTGCTGGAAAAGCAAAACGATTACAATTAGAAACAATCGCTGGCTTAGACACAAGACCTACTACAGATAGAATTAAAGAAACCTTGTTTAATATATTAGCACAGGATTTAGTTGACTGTGATTTTCTTGATTTATTTAGTGGAAGTGGAGCAATAGGCATTGAAGCGTTAAGTAGAGGAGCTAAGTCGGCAGTATTTGTGGAAAATAATAAAGCAGCAGTGAATTGTATTAAATCAAATCTTAAAATAACGAATCTAGCAGATTCGAGTACAGTTCTTACTATGGATGCTTTAACTGCTGTAAATCATTTAGAAAAGAATGGTAAGGTATTTGATATTATATTCATGGATCCACCTTATAATAATGGATTTGAGAAAACAATATTAGAATATTTAGATCATTCGACTGTAATGAATTATAATACAATTATAGTAGTAGAAGCTTCACTAGAAACAGATTTTTCGTATCTAGAAGACTCGAACCTAGAAGTGTATCGAGAAAAAGAATATAAGACAAATAAACATGTATTTATACAAAAGCGTGAAGGTGCCAATTAAAATTATTTGATTATGTACCAGTTAGTAGTTGAAAGATACAGATTATGGAGGATATTATGAGGATAGGTGTATATCCCGGAAGTTTTGATCCAGTTACTTTAGGACACTTAGATGTAATCTATCGTTCATCAAAATTGGTTGATAAGCTTATTATTGGTGTTCTGAATAACAATGCTAAAAAACCATTATTTTCAGTACAAGAACGAGTAAATATGTTAGAAGAAGCAACGAAGGATTTAGAAAATGTAGTTGTTGAATCGTTTGATGGTTTGTTGGTAGACTTTGCGGATTTAAAAGGTGCAAATGTTATTATTAGAGGATTACGAGCAATAACTGATTTTGAATATGAATTGCAAATTGCCCAAACAAACCATAAAGTTAATCCAAAAGTGGACACGTTGTTCTTAACAACTAGTGTAGAATATTCATATGTAAGTTCAAGTGTTGTTCGAGAAATTGGTATGTATGGTGGAGATATTTCTTCATTTGTACCAGCGAATGTTGTTAATCGCGTATATGAAAAGTATAAGAATATGGAAGTAAACTATAATCCATGAGTAAAAAAATAAATCAGGGATAGGAGATAGTGTTTATGGGAGCTAGCAGAATTGAACAATTGATTGAAGATATTTATGAATTTGTTGAGAGTTGTAAAATGTATCCATTATCATCTACAAAGGTGATTGTTCCAAAGGATGAATTATATGACTTAGTAGATGAATTACGACTTAGGACACCAGATGAAATAAAAAGGTATCAAAAGATTATCGCTAATAAAGATGCTATATTGCAGGATGCAAGGGATAAGGCAGATGCTATGCTTGCCCAAGCTCAGGAGCAAACGAATGCTTTAATTAATGAGCATGAAATTATGCAACAAGCTTATTATCAAGCAAATGATATTGTTGAGCAAGCTACGAAAGAGGCTGAGAGAATCTTAGCGGCAGCTAATAATGATGCAAATGAGATTCGTCAAGGTGCTATCGCATATACAGATGATATGTTAGGTGATGTTGAAAGAATCTTAGCAAATGCTTATGAAAGCACAAAAGCCAAATATGATAATTTATTAGGAGCATTAAAAGGAAATCTTGATATTGTTGTCAATAACAAGAATGAGCTTAATCCATCTTCCCAACAATCGCAGAGCAATTTCGCAAAAGAAGAAATCGCTCAAACGGTTGAGTCAAAAGATGATTTTGACTTTGATGAAGATACATTCTTAGTTGATACTGAATAATATAACATACACTATTGATAATAGGAATGCAACCACACTATTTATTAGTTTATAATGTAAATAAGTTTTTAAAGATAGTCCACTATGTTCAATTACACTTCCAACCTGTGCAAGGCTGGAGAATCCACCAAAGGAGGTAATTGTGATAGTCAGGACTATTTTTTTTGCTAACTCCATAGCTGATGACGATACAAGATAAATACCTGTAGTAATCTCTAATGAACCAAGAAGTAAGAACCTGGAAGGACCAAATGAAGTAAGTATACCGGTTAAGATTTGTGTCAAAACAGAAAACATAATGATATAGCCACCAACCTTGGTAATAGTGGTAAAACCATCAAGGATACAATGGTCAACTGTAGTCATACTTAGAGGTGTTTCTTCCATGCATTCAGTAATCAAAACCATCTCGCTTGATGTCGTATCATTTTTTTTACTTCGTCTATGGCTCATGATACGATATATGGTAGCTGATATAATAGAAGATAAGTAAATCAAACCTAGGAGTTGATATTTCCTATCTGGTATAGCTAGGCTAGATACAGAAAGAAAACTAGTTAAGAATATATAACTAGCATTTCCAACTAGTATCATTATGTATTGACCTTCTTCTTTGTCAAGTAAGCCTTCTTTGATGAGATCAGCACAAGTCTTTGCACCCATCGGATAGCCAGAAAGGATTCCAATGATAATTGGGTAGCAGCCTATAGAGCTTATATGAAAGATTCGTCTAAAAACAGGACTGAATATCTTGCATATATAATCGGTAACTTGAAATCGAATAATAAAGTTAGATAGAATAATAAATGGCAGTAAGGTAGGCAAAACTGTATTAAACCATAAAAGTAGACCAATTTTAGCACCATTTAATGCAGGCATCGGTTGTGAAATGACTAAGATTAAGAAAAGGAAAAGTCCACATCTTACAAGTAACCTATTGTTCTTAGTACTATTATATTTTCCTTTTTTCTTCAATTCCTTGCCCATCCTTCTTCCCGCCTTTGCATAAACTATTATATTCTATTAATCAAGATTAATTACTAGTACAAAGAATTACTAATTTAAAGATAGTATTATATTGATGATCTCCTACAAGGCTAGTAGGAAAATCTGCTACAATATGGTATAATGATATCGAATTTGGTACATAGCTATATAAAGTATCACTTTATGTTATAGAAGAAAGGTGTAACGTAAGTTACAAGGAGGTAAAAAAATGTCCACAACAAATAAAATAATTACACGTGAAGAAGTTAACCAGGAAGATAAATGGGCCATTGAAGACCTTTTTAGTACTGATGAAGACTGGAAAAAAGAATATGTATTAGTAAAAGAATATTGTGATAGACTGCAAAATTATAAAGGCAGATTAGGTGAAAGTGCATCCACCTTAGTTGAATATTTTAATTTGTTATTTAAGACGGAATATCATTTTGAAAGAGTATATGTCTATGCGAATGAAAAATATCATGAAAACACAGCAAATGCAATATATCAAAACCTTGCCGATCAAGCAAATGGCCTAGAAGTAACACTTAAGAGTGCTTCTGCGTTCTGTACTCCAGAGATACTTTCTATTCCAGAAAAGACAATTGAACAATTTTTATCTTCTAATGAAGAGTTGCAAGAATATAGAAGAATATTAGAAGAAGTTACAAGAAAGAGAGCACACACATTGTCAGCTAATGAAGAGGCGCTTTTAGCTGATGTTGGTGAAGTACTAGGAGCTCCAAGTAATATCTATTCTATGCTCAATAATGCAGATATCAAATTCCCTGAAATTATTGGAGAAGATGGAGAAAAAGTACCTGTTACGCATGGTAGATATATTACGTACATGGAAAGTAAAGATAGAAGAGTTCGTAAGGAAGCTTTTGATAGCGTATATAGCACGTATCGTTCCATGAAGAATACCGAAGCAGCCTTATTTGCTTCTAATGTTAAAGCATCTATCTTTACAGCTAAGGCTAAGAAATATAATAGTACATTAGAGATGTATCTAGATAATACGGATGTACCAGTAGAAGTATATAAGAATCTAATTGATACGATACATGAGAATTTACCTAAATTCTATAAATATGTGGCGCTTAGAAAGAAATTATTAGGTGTGGAAGAACTCCATATGTATGATGTGTATGCACCTTTAGTTAGTGATGTTGATATGAAGTACTCATTTGATCAAGCTAAGGAAATCGTTCTTGAAGGGCTTGCACCTTTGGGAGATAGATATATTAATCTTCTCAAAGAGGGATTTGATAATCGTTGGATTGATATATATGAAAATGAAGGAAAGAGAAGTGGAGCGTACTCTTGGGGAGCATATGGTACTCACCCATATGTACTACTTAACTATCATGAAAACCTTGATAATGTATTTACACTTGCACATGAGATGGGCCATGCACTTCATACGTACCATTCCAATGAAACACAACCATACCAATATGCAGGTTATAAGATTTTCGTTGCAGAAGTAGCATCTACTTGTAATGAAGCTTTATTAATTCAACACCTATTAAACAAGATAGATGATAAGAAACAAAGAGCATATCTTGTTAACCACTTTATTGAAAGTTTTAAAGGAACTGTATTCAGACAGACTATGTTTGCTGAATTTGAGATGTTAGCACATCAAAAAGCAGAAGAAGGAGAAGCTTTAACATCAGAAGTTTTAAGTAAGATTTATCATGACCTTAATGTAAAATACTTTGGTGAAGATATGGTTATTGATCCAGAAATTGATATGGAATGGGCGAAGATACCACATTTTTATACTCCATTTTATGTATATCAATACGCAACTGGTTTCTCGGCAGCAATTGCATTATCTCGTAAGATATTAAAAGAAGGACAAAAAGCAGTAGATGATTATATAGGTTTCTTACGTGGAGGAAGTTCTGCAGATCCAATTACCTTATTAAGAGGAGCTGGGGTAGATATGGCTTCTAAAGATCCAATTAATGAAGCACTTACTTTATTCGAAGAATTAGTAGATGAATTAGATGAGCTTATGAAATAAAGACGTGGTTGATGCAATATCAGTAGTCACGCTATGTTATTAAAACTAAATGCTTTCACACACCAGCAAAAAGAACAACTTTTCTACGCTGTATGCCATTTTGTGAACATATTTTATATGTTCACATATGGCACACAGCTACGAAAAGTTGTTTTTTTGATGTTGCATATCAATGCATTTTTATATACGAATTGGTCCCTGTTTATATTCATTTGGAATTACATTATTATATTTACTGGCAACAATTTGATTATATAGATGAGTAGCGAACAAATCTTTTTGAAAAAGTTCATATTGTTTTTGATCTAATTGTTTCTTGGCATCAGCTACTTTGGTAATAACAGGGATTTTTCCGTGTAAGCGAACCTGCTTTAATAAGGAGCTGGCTTCTTTTCTAAAACCAAGTAATCTAGCATACATGGAAGTGGTAGTAGGGTCAACATCTTTACTTGTTGATGTGGTAATCTGAAGTAGTATGTGTATTAAAGCACGATTCATACGAGTAAGAGTATACTGTTTGGTTTTAAGGGAATCTGCAAGGTCAGAGAATTTATGATTCTTCAATGTAATCTCTAACAAGCGATTTGCTAAATCTTCATTCATATCTAGATATTCGGATAATCGTTCACAAGGATTGGTATATAGTTGATAAAATAAAGCATCTGAAAAATCATCTTCAAAGATAGGAGCAGTTTTACCTATTGCATCTTTTAATATAGTACAGGAAGAAGGTGGCATGTGAGTTTCTAAAGCATCATAGTTAGTCTTATTTTGTAAGCATTTTCTTAACGCACTAGCTGATGAAAATGTGGTATCTAAGGTTAAATCATTATAACCACTTCCCTCGCGTAAAATCGTATAAGGAACAATGTTACTAGATAGTCGATAAAGTGCTTTTAAGTATTCAACTCCCAGTATGTTATTAGAGGATTCGATTACTTGCTCGATTTGCTGATTCGTGTAATTTGATAATTCAATAGTATTAAGGAGAGCATGTTTTCTAGCCATGGGATAAGATAATCCTTGACGTAGATATTTCAGAAGAGTATCTCTAAATTCCTCCGATTCAATACATAATGCTTTTGCTATAGAAGACAATAATGTTAAGTCGCCACATTCACTGCCAAAACAAATGGAATTAACGATACCAAGGTCATGTAATATTCGAATGGCTCCCGCTGCAAAAGTTTCTGCACTTGCTGTGGCATATATAACAGGTAATTCGATTACAATGTCTGCACCATTGTTTAAGGCCATTAAAGTACGAGAATATTTATCGATAATAGCAGGAGTACCTCTTTGCACATAGTTACCACTCATAATAACAATAACGTAGTCGGCATTGGTGATCTCTTTAGCCTTTTGAATGTGGTAGGCATGTCCATTATGAAAAGGATTGTATTCTGTTATTAATCCTACAACTTGCATGGTTTTATTTCTCCTTATAGTTTTTTTGTATTCTAATTCTATCCATCATTTGTTAATTCGTCAATGGGTATATCTATTAAGTGTATATTTAAGTTATTGTTACTATTATTGGAAAAATTCATGTTAAACTTTACTTATACAACAAAAAATGTTATACTTATAAAAGTTACATAAAAAATATATATATTTTATTAAGTTGAATATTGTAAATATTACAACTATTTTGGGGACCAATATCACGGTGATATTGAAAATAATATAAAAATCAATAGGTTATCAATAGGGGTACATAATGAAAAATTTTTTGAAGAATACAATAGGGCGGTTCTGTCCTTTTTATGCTATCATACCATTAATTGGATCTTTTGTTTTGGAAACAACGGTTTATGAAGGCTCAAAACTTTTTATTCAAGGACGGTACCACTATGATTTTACTACGGAATTTGATAGAAGTGTTCCTGTAATATCGTGGTTTTCCTTAATTTATTTTGGGTGTTATTTATTTTGGGTCGTTAATTTTATTCTACTTACACGTGTTAATAAAGAGCATTTTTACCAAACATTGTTTGCTGTGTATTTGTCATATGTTATATGCGCCATTATATTTATTGCATTACCTACAACTAATATAAGACCAGAAGTAAAAGGTAATTCTATTGGAGATGTGGTTCTGAGGTTGATTTATTTATCAGATACTCCAGAAAATCTTTTTCCATCCATTCATTGCAGTGTGAGTTGGTTTTGCTATATTGGGGTTAGAGGTAAGAAAGAGATACCAAAGGCTTATCAAGTTTTTTCCTTAGTGTTCGCTATTTTGGTAATCATATCGACACAGGTTACAAAGCAACATTACTTTATAGATGCTATAGGTGGGATTGCTCTAGCAGAAATCTGTTATTGGTTTAGTAAATATAGAGGATTATATAAACCATTCCAACGATTTTTTGAGAAAGTAAACCATAGACTTCGTATGGATCGTATATAGAGGAGAAACTATGATAAAAAACAACAGAAAAAATATATGTAACGCTATATTCTTTTTGTTTATCGTTAGTGTCACCTTTTATCTACTATTAAAAGATCAAGAAATACCGATTATAGTTGATAGTATTAGAAGAACAAATGTAATGTACTTATTATTGGGCATCGCAGCAGTTATTTTTTTTGTTTGCAGTGAATCGGTTATTATTCACTACTTAATGATAAAGCTAAAAAGTCCAATGGTATTTAGAAGTTGTATAAAGTACTCATTTATAGGTTTCTTCTTCGGTTGTATTACACCTTGTTCAACGGGGGCACAGCCGGCTCAGATATACTATATGAAGAAAGATAAAGCAAATTTGGGTGTTGCTAGTTTGATGCTTCTTGAAGTGACAATAGCGTATAAAGCAGTCCTGATTTTTCTCGGTATACTGATGCTAACGTTAAAGAAAAAGTTTGTAATGCATTATTTAGGAAAGTATATGGGATTTCTTTATTTTGGAATTATAATTAATATAGTGGTTGTCTTATGGCTGAGTATTCTTTTGTATCATACCGAGACAGTACGCAAGTTAGTAAACAAAATAGTTTCATTTTTAGCTTCGCTTAACATCGTAAAAGATAGAGATGTTACATTAGATAAAGTAGAAGTTGCATTTTCAAGATACAATGAAGGCGCAATATTTTTAAAACGACAAATGAAAATAAGGGCAGTTGTATTTTTAATTACATTAGTTCAGAGACTTGCCTTATTTCTAGTTACATATTTTGTATACCGTGCTTTTGGCTTATCTAAGTATGGAGTTGTAGAAATCGTTGCATTGCAGTCTGTTATTTCTATAGCCGTAGATATGTTACCATTGCCTGGAGGTATAGGAGCGAGTGAGAATTTGTTCTTAATCATATTCAAAAAGATTTTTGGAACAAACATCATGCCTGGGATGTTATTAAGTAGGGGAATTAGTTATTATGGCTTGTTAATTATAAGCGCAATAATAACAATAGTCGTGCAGATTCGCTACAGTTATAGAGAACTGTAATGGCAAGTTTTAAAAAGGGAAGGATTTCATTATGAGAGAGAAGAGAATGATAGGATTTTATAATTTTTCAGTTGTTTTAACAT
>NZ_CBDLAM010000161.1:0-8509 GCF_965301125.1 Anaerosporobacter sp.
ATTAGATCCTGATGTCTTTAAAGACTTATTGCAAGTAATTGTTTTTAATTTTTTGCAATTCTTAAACGCATTATTTGCAACATTTGTTACCTTGTAAGTTTTACCATTGCAATTAACAGTTGAAGGAATTTTACATGATGTAGAATTCTTTCCTTTTGAAGATAGACCAGTTACTGTACAAGTGTTTTTACCAGTAATTTTGTATTTTAATTTTCCTGAAGAAAAATTACAATTACTATTTACTTGAGTTGTACAATTTGTCTTTACCGCAGCTTGTGCCCCATTTACAGGAGTTGCTACAGTCCCTACAGTTACCATCATTGCTACAGCGAAAGCCATTTTCTTTAATTTCATCATAATTAATTCTCTCCTTTGTTCTTTTGTAACATCATTGTAACATTTAATTAACAATTATGTAATAGTTTATGACTGGTAATCTTTCAATAATTATCCATACCCTATTACATAGTTACTTGATTGATTACAAGAACATCATTTTCCTTAATTATCGTTCTACCATTAGGCACGATAACCTTTTTATTCCTTTGAATCATTATGATTAACTTATCTTCTTCTTTCGATATCTCAGCGATTGGTTTTCCTATCCATTCATCTCCCTTGGTAACATTCTTCTCCGTCAGCGATATTCCGTCTATTTCTCCCGGTGCTGCAGCACTTAATATTAACAGATCTTTTTCTAACAAAGGAATACGTCCATTAGGCACTATATTCTCACCATTTCTCTTTAACAACACAAGTAATGTGTCCGGTGGTAACGGAAGATCTTTTATCTTCTTGCCTATCCAAGGGTGTTCTTCTTTCATCTTTAATTGAATGAATTGAATAGGTACTTCATCTGCATAATCAGTAAACGTCTTAAGTACATCTACAGTATTATCAATCATATTAAGCTTCTCTGCTGCAAAAGGAATTAATGAACCTTGTATTAATATAGAAAAAAGTACGATACAAAATACAATATGGTAGATATCATTGCTCGTACTAGCTGGATCAATCGTTGCCATAATAGCAAATACGATAGAAGCTGCTCCTCGAAGTCCTGCCCATGATACCAACGCCTGTTGATTCCACTTACAGCGAAATGGTGTAAGAATTGCAAAAATGGACAACGGTCTAGCAATAAATGTTAAGAATAATGCTATTAATATTGCTGGAAATACTACCTTGGGTAACTGTGAAGGAAACGCAAGTAAACCAAGCAAGAAGAAAACCAAAATCTGCATTAATCCTGTTGTTCCATCAAAGAAATTAACTAGTGCTTTCTTATTACTAATTGGTTTGTTCCCAAGTATAACGCCAACTAAGTACGCACTTAGATATCCATTACCCCCAATGGCAGAAGGAACTGCATAGGCTAACACTGCAACAGCAACAACAAAGATAAGATCAAAGCCCTCGGTTTCAAATCGAAAACGTCTTAAGAATTCATATGCAAGAAAAGCAATAATAACTCCTGCTAATAGACCAAAAATAACTTGAGCAAGAATCATAAAAAATATTTCTCCACCTTTGGCATTCCCCTTCATAATTGCAAGAACAATGATAGTTAGCATATAGGAACACGGATCGTTACTACCACTTTCCACTTCTAGAAGTGATGCAGAATTATACTTTAGATTTAATCGTTTGGAACGTAATATAGAGAACACAGAAGCTGCATCTGTAGAACTTATAACAGCACCAAGTAACATGCTTTCCCAGAAAGAAATATGCAAGATATAATAGCAGAATACTCCAGTTATTAAAGCGGTTAAGAAAACACCTATGGTTGATAACAATACTGCTTTTACCGCAATTGGTTTTGCCTCGCTCCACTTAGTACCAAAACCTCCATAAAACATAATGAAAATCAAAGCAACAGAACAAATCTTTTCTGCTATATGAAAGTTATCGAACGGTATTTTGAATATTCCATCAGATCCTAATAGCATTCCTAATAAAATGAAAGCTAATAATGTTGGTATGCCTAATCGACTCGTTAACTTGTTTAGAACTACGCAGGCTATAATGATAACAGCGGCAATTAATAAGTATATTGGCAAATTAATCTCCCCTTTACTATTTATTTGTCGTTTATATCACCAAATGGCGCATAACAAACATTGTAGTAATAGATTACTATAAATAATAATTCTTAACAAGTAAATTTTCAAAAAATTAGAGGCTGTTACAAAATTAATCAGTTAATTAATATTTTGCAACAGCCTCTTCTATTAACTTAAATATATTACTTTATCCTTTCACACTACCAAGAGCAATTCCTTGTACTATATGCTTTGACAAACAAAGATATACTATAATTACTGGTAAAATCGAAAATGCGATCATCATATACACTTGACCCATATCAAATTTCAACCAGTCTGCACTACGTAATTGCGCAATTAAGATTGGCAATGTCTTCTTCTTTTCGTCATTCAATATCAATGCTGGCGTGAAATAGTTATTCCACGTCTGAACAAATGTAAATATTGCTTGAACCGCCAAAGCTGGTTTCATTATAGGAAGAATAATTCGGTTAAATGTCATAAATTCACCAGAACCATCAATACGTGATGCTTCAATAATCTCTAGTGGTAATGAACTCTCCATATATTGCTTAATATAATAAAATGTCACTGGCGCTGCAATAGTTGGAATGATTAATGGAATAAATGAATTCTTTAAATTCATATTATCTACCAATTGTAAGAATCCCAATGCAGTTACTTGTGTAGGAATCATCATTACTACTAAGATAAAGGTAAACATAGCTTTTTTCATTTTAAAATTGTATGCATGAATAGCGTAGGCTGTCATTGCTGAGAAATATGTACAACAAACTACACATGCTGCGGATACAAACAAACTGTTTAGAAGACCTCTTATAATTGGTAATGTACCGTGTATTAAATTATTCCAGTTTTCAAAAAAGTTACTTCCTGGTAGTACACTAAATCCAAGTTGTATCTCATTATGTGTTTTTGTTGTATTTAAAAATAACAAATAAAACCAAAGCAAACACATAACCGTTACCAGACTTAAAACTACATAGCATATTACACGTCTAGCTTTCATACCAATTCCATTGTCTTCTTTACTCTTATTACCAGCCATATTCCTCACCTCTAATCTTCTTTCTTACTAGTAATTTTGAATATAATTAAGCTTAAGAAACCTGTAACAAAGAATAATAGTACAGACATCGCTCCACCCATACCGTAATTCTTACTGAACAGATGTTTATTCAAATACATAATTAATGTCATTGTTGAATTTACTGGTGCTCCACTACCACTTGTTAAGATTTGTGGTACATCAAACATTTGAATACCACCAATTAACGAAGTAATTATAACATAAATCAAAATTGGTCTAAGTAATGGCAGTGTTATCTTGGTAAATACTTTAGAAGGTTTTGCTCCATCAACTTCTGCTGCTTCAAACAAACTCATATCAATCCCCATAATACCAGCCATTAATAGAATCGTTGTATTACCGAACCACATCAAGAAGTTCATAAAAGAAATTAGCCCTCTCGAACTCCATACATTTGAGAGGAATCTGTATGGTTCTGATATAATTCCCATATTTAATAAAATAGCATTTACAGGTCCATTATCTGAAAATAACGCAAAGAATAACATTGCAAAAGCGGATGCCATAATTAAGTTAGGAAGATAAATTACAGTTTTAAAAAATCCTAATCCTTTTAATCTTAATCTAGCATTAGAGAACCAATTCGCTAAAAGAAGCGATAATAGAATCTGTGGAATAAAGCCCATAATCCACATAATAAATGTATTCTTCATGTATTTCCATATTTCCGAATTGCTAAGTAAAGCTTTATAATTATCCAGCCCAACGAAATTTGGACCAATTTGTGTAAGACCTGAACGATAGTTTTCGAAGAAACTATTATAAATGGTACTTACCATCGGTATTAGTTGGAATACTAGATAAGTTAATACAAAAGGTATTAAAAAGATATATCCCCACTTATTGTACCTAACCACTTTTCCTTTTTTTACTTTTATCGTTTCAACTTTATTCATATTCAAACCACTCCTATTGTCTTCCCATTTATAATGTCAACTTCTTTAACTTAAAACGTGCCTGCCAAATATAGACCGGCACGTTTTTCAATCAAGTCTTATTATTTTATCATTTCATACTTGTTACTTTGGTTATCTATGAATTAGTATGATAAATCTGGATATTTTACAACAATTGCACTGTAGAAATTCTGAAGAGCTTCCTCATATGTAGCATTACCATCAAAATAATCTTTCATAGCACCCTGGAATTCTTCTGTACAACCTTGGTCATATGGAGAGATGTTGCTTAAATCAATTGAACCAGCACCTGTTGCATAAGTACCAAGTGGATTGCTCTTACCAAGAACTTTACTTGCATATGTTGTATCAGCTGCCATAGCTTCCATTACAGTTGTATTATTAACGAAATCATTATCATCCACTACGATATCTTTCATGATTGTATCATCAGTTGATAATTTAAGTATAATGTCTTTAATTAAACTTTGGTTATCTGTACCTGTAGCACCACAGATCCAAGTACCACCCCAGAAGAAACCTTGAGGTCCTTTTGTTGCATACCAGTCATCATCTGTTCCATTTCCACCTAAAGTGAAATCTACAAACCAAGCTGGCCCAAAGTAGCAGAATACTTTACCTTCTGGTGTAAATCCAGTACTCCAGTCACTTGACCAAAGTGAAGTCTTATTGTTGTAACCTTTGTCAGTAAAGTCTTTTGTCTGATCTACCCAATTCTTAATGTTAGCATCTACATTAACTTTTCCGTCAACAACCCATTTAGAACTTACGTTGTTAGAGAATACACGGTAAGCATCATCATATCCTGATAACATAAAATATCCTTTATCTTTCACTTCTTTTGCTGCTGCTGTGAATTTATCCCAATCTGCTAATTTTTCTTGAATCTTATCAACTTCATCCGTTCCGAATACTTCTTTAGCAATAGAACGTCTGTAGATTAAAACACCAGGACAACCTTGCCATGAAACACCTTTAATTTGTCCATTAGAATCTGTAACGATATCCTTTGTATATTGATATTGTTTTGATAAGTCTGCTTCTGTAATACCGAGATCAGCTACTGGCATTGTATATTCTGTATCAACATATTTTAATGCATAGTCTGCTTCGATAAGGAATAAATCAATCTTGTCATCTTGCGCTGCATCTTTTTGTTTTAATAAAGTTTCATCAAGGTTATTCTGATAAGCATTATCATCACTTGGAGTAATGTTCCATTTAACAGTTACATCACCGATTTTACCCGTTGTTGCATCCACTTCTTCGTAACCTGGATAGTGATCTTTCACACGTCTTTGGAACTCATCATTCCAACAATAGATATTGAAAATTTTTCCTTCTGTTGTCTCAGTAACTGTTTCAGCATCCGTATCATCTGTTTCAGTTGCTTCAGTGGAATTATTTCCTTTTACGTCCTCCTTAGTTGTAGTTTGTTTGGAGTCATTGTTCTTGCTACCACAGCCAACTAACATTGTGGTAATCATAGTAACTGAAAGTAATACTGCTAAAAGCTTCTTTTTCATAAAAATCCTCCCTAATATAGTTTTTGGGAATACCCCAAATATATTAAATTCCTTGCGGAAATCAATATCTTTCTTGTTTGATATTACTTAAACGTTTTAGTATCATCATTGTACAACACTTTTTACAGTAATTCAATGTATTTTCCATCTATATTTATATTTTTGTTAATTTATACCGTTTTTACATCTAATACTTTGTGTAATATTACTATTTTATAGATATCTTATTGATATTTTTTAATCATTATTAAGTTAACGTTTTCGTTAGATAAAATCATCAAAAATTCTTATTCTTTCTTTATAATATTAGCATTTTCCTGTTTTTAGAAAAAAGAAAGGTTGATGCAAAATTAAGCATTCAAGCTATGTTATTTTGCATCAACCTCATATTAAAATTGATATTTATTTGTAATTTATACATTCTCTAGGTGTTTTATCATCTCTAAATCCTTTAAACACAGGTTGTCTAAATGATTCTTTATCATTAGGCATAGATTCCACCACACATACGAGATTAGGTTCTAACCAAATCGCTTCATCATTACCTTTGGGGATATATCCGAAAGGACTATTATCAATAACTGTATATTTTTGTTGATTCAATAATCTCAGACTAACCCCCATTGTAACATGCCCTTTATAGATCAATGTTCCTTCGTGAGTATACTGTCCTAGTACTAAACTTACCATGTTATTATCCTTAACGATATAGCCACATACCACACAGTCATCTGTACTCATTAGCTTACACTTGATCCAGTCCTTTGTCCTCTTGCCAAACCAATACAAGCTATCTTTTTTCTTACCAACAATTCCTTCTAATTTTTGTTCTTTTGCTAGATCAAAAAGCATAACACCATTTGTTTCCACATATCGTGATACCGATATTCTCTCAGATTCATCGACTGTATCCGATAATAAGCTTTTTCTTTCTAACAACGGAAGGCCTGTGACTTCCTTATCCTTATAATATAAGATGTCATATGCGACAAAGCTTGCTGGCAATTTGCTACAGGCTAATTGTATCTTAAACAAATCTGACATTAATGTTCGCTTTTGAACCTCATAAAAATCAGGGAGTCCATTATTAGCTACAATCAATTCACCATCTAATATGCATTTCTCTTTACAGCTTTTATTAATGTCTCTTAATTCAGGAAATCTCGGTATTAATTTCATATCCCTTTTATTCCTTAAATCAGTATGGTCATCACAATATGCTATGCAACGTATTCCATCTAGTTTTAGTTCGAATATACTACCTGGATCATCATACGGTTCTAATTGCTCTGAAATAAGCATAGGCTTAATACCTTTTGCCTCAAAAATATCCATTATGCAGTACCCTTCTTAGCTTGTTCAACAGTTCTTTGTAACGCTTCCATTAAGTTAATTACATTATTAGGCTTATTAGTATCACTGCTTACTATTTCTTGCCCTTGTATCTTTTGGGTGATTGCACTTCGTAATTTTTCTTGATATTCATCATGATATGCTAAGATATCAAACTGTTTTGTCATTGTATCAATCATCATCTTTGCCATATTCATTTCTTCATTAGTGATTTCCACTTTACTTATAGATTTTGGTATCTCTTGAATTTCTTCTTGATAAAATAACATTTTTGCTATAATACAGTCCTCTTCCGGATAAAGTATCAGCAATTCTTCCTTCGTAGTAAAAACTGTTTGAGCTATTGCTACTTCTTCTTTACTTAAAAGAGCTTGTCTCAGTAATTCATATGCCTTTTCTGCGCCTGGTTCTGGTATTACATAATAATTTTTCTCAAAGTATATCGAATCAATATCACTCATTTTAGCAAAATGTTCAATGTGAATTGTCTTATCTCTCTTCGATTTAATTTTCTCTAGTTCATCTTCTGAGAATGTGATATACTTTCCCTCTTCAAATTCGTAGCCTTTTATGATATCTTCACTTTTCACTTCTTTATTACAGGAAGGACATATCTTCTTATACTTAATTCGTTCGTGTGTATCTTTGCATAATTGATTAAAAGATATTCCGATTTCACGAGTTGTCTTATACAAGCCTACAGGTATATATAATAAACCCACACTGATTGCACTTTTGTGAGCAACTGCCATACTATCACCTCATGTTTGAATTTTTTATTAGTATGTGCAGGTTTTATGTATTTATCAGTTTATGAGTTATATAGAGTATTGCCATTCCACTATTAATGCACAATAAAACCTTATATTCCATATTATAATTAGAGGTGATTTTAATAATGAGAGAACAATGTAACTTCAGTAATGTTACCAAGAATTATTTAAGTGAATTTTACTGTATTCTAGATCAAATGATAGAAGGTATGACAACAGCTGAGCTATCCTGTAGCATATCTCACAATTTCATTGTACAAATGATTCCCCATCACCGTGCGGCGATTGAGATGTCACACAATATTCTGTGCTATACAACCAATATTCCTTTACAAAATATCGCATCAAATATTATAACAATGCAAACACAGAGCATTGAAGATATGCGTAATGTAGAATGTATATGTAGTAGTTTTACCAACTCGCGCCAGGATATTTGCCTGTATCAGCGTCATTTTCACTCGATTACAGAAACCATGTTTACAGAAATGGGTAATGCCTGCGCAACCAATAACATCAATGCAAATTTTATGAGAGAAATGATTCCTCATCACAAAGGTGCTATACGTATGTCTGAAAACGCATTAAGATATGAAATATGTCCTGAATTGATACCAATTCTTGAAGCTATCATTACTTCTCAGAAAAAAGGAGTTCAAGAAATGACACAGCTTTTGCGCTGTATGAACTAATTAATCTCTTACTAAAAATGCACATTAGTGTGATATAATTCTAAGTAAAGCAAAGAAAAATAAGTCGAGAAGTACTTTTAGATAATCTA
>NZ_CBDLAM010000162.1:0-8457 GCF_965301125.1 Anaerosporobacter sp.
TTCTATACTTTATCAAAAAGACTCTGTCCTAAAGTCTTACAAAATAAAAGATACTACAATTACTATAGCAACGCTAATAAGTGTACCAAGTAAATAATACTCCGCAAAATCTTTATCTTTGGAAATTCGTATACCTCCTTCGTTTAAATCCATTATATAACCTTATAGGTGAATAATCAGGTTGCATTCATCTATAAAGTTATAATTTAAAAATATAACCTTATAGATGAATATATTTAGCCCTTTCCTTTAAATCAAGTCCCATTATAAATTATTCTGAATTCAAGGTACTAAAATCCTTACATCTTCTTTAAACATCTTACGAGATGGATTTCCTTCTACACGGTAAACTTTGCAATTCTTCACATCATATACGACTGACCAAACAGTATCAGCATTCTTCTTACGATCATACTGACACATAAAGCCATATTTACCAGCTAGTAGATTCATTGCAAATTCTAATGAATACTCCTTCTTGTTTGCTACCAGTGCTTCTTTAGCTGTTTTATATCGATCATGGGAACTCCAGTCATCAATAAAGTCTGGAGTTCTAAATTCTATCAATTCTTCTGAATTAAAATCATTGGCAGTGGCTACGAAATTCTCATTTTCTTTCGGATATATAACAGCAAACTTTTTAGAATTGCATTCCACTACTGCTATATTTCCCTCTTTATCTGCTATCGTTAATGTCTGCGCTGATGCTACCGGCAACTTCTTTAGAGCTGTTATAGCTTCTTCCACGTTCTTGCATTTCTCAAGTATATACCGTAAAAGCATTCCCGCATTTAATCCTGGTTTTCTAACGTGAGGATATATAAAAGTTAAGCCTACTGCAAGACCATGTTCATTCATTCCATCTTCCATTTGTATAAATGCTGTTGTATTTCCATTGAAAGCATACACACCATCAAGGTTGTAGATACAGTTCATATACAATTTTTCTATACTGACTAGAAAATCACTATTACGTCCCAATATTATATTCTCATGGTTTGAAATTGCAAAACAAGTACAGTGGTTTTCTGCCTTAAAACAATACATGGAAAATAATATCTGACTTAGAATTTCAAAAGAAGATTCCTGTCCATCTGCCATCCCCTTTATCTCTTGAATTACTTCTGGATAATATTCTTCAATTATAATCGTACAATCTGCTGCGAACTTTTTCATTTCCTCCGTAATCTCAAATGTAGGACTACCTTTTATTACTACACCATGTTTTCTAAGCATACTTCCATACTTAAAACCTGCTTCATAATGTGTTCCTTTAAATCTACCATGATACATTTGTTAACACTCCTTTTTCATTATTGGAGGTGACGTCATCTCTTAACTCAATGGTAGTTTAATAAAAATTTGTTGTCAACACATATATTATTATTGTAAATTTGTTTAACATTGTTAAACTATGTAATATTCAAAACCATTCCTTCTTCACTTCTTACGAATCCAAACTTTTCATATAATGGTCGTCCTAATTCTGTTGCATCTAGGCTAATTTCTGTTACTCCCATTTGTTTTGCTTCTTCAATTAACAGTTCCAGCATTTTTAAAGCAATTCCTTGCCTACGATAATTCTCATGTGTATACACATTCATAATGTGTGCCCTTTTTCCTGTAGGATGGCTAATTGTGGGCATAATATTGATATAGCAAATTGTTGCACAGCCAATGACTACATTATTATCAATTGTTAGTACCGTGGTTTGATTTGGACTATTAAAATACTCTTTAGTTCTGTCTAGAAAATCTTTATCAAATGATGCATCGTCTGATAGGTTATTTACTACCGTTAACATTTCAAGCCTGCTGCTCATAAGTAAATCTATATCGTTATCAGTTGCTTTTTTGATAATCATTATAATACCTCCAACCATGTATCTTCAAATTTATTTCTTACTGTTTTGTATATGTCACATATGTATATGGGATTTCACCAAATGACTGTAATCAACTATTTCTTCGCTTACATATTCACATCATAATCCTTTAGATTTATTATCAATACATCTTTGAAAATGCAACACAGCCACTCCTTGCCTCCTTATCTACTTTTCTTTTATAGGATGACGTATTACTGTTTTACATTTATCAGCTGCTGTTTTCCTTGGATCAGATAGATATATTTCATGATGTAACCTCTCATTACTAAAATCATTTACGAATCCTTGCTCGTCCAAAAATTCGTCCATCTTTGCAACCGTAATAGGTTCCTCATCATATGCACCAATATGCATCACTTGAACACACAAGCCCTCTTCTATCTTAAGAAATTCTGCTTTGGAACAGTCCATTTTCTTTTTGTTCGTTGCTTCTTGTACTGCCCATCTAAAATCTTCTTCTGTTATAAAATCAGGAAGACGGATTACAGAAATCCAATTAAACGTTTCTTTACAAGTATAATCAACACCTTTAATACCATCTTGCCACCAAAATCCTTCTAGCGGTGGTACAACATATTCAAAGAAACCGTCAATTTTATGGCTTCCTTTATAGCTCATCTTTAACGTATATGCGATAGCATATAACACTCCAACTGCCTTTTTATAATCCCCATCTACTTCATTGGGATCTCCTTTTCCACGTACTGCAATATAGTTCATTGATGGAATCGTTACAATTTCTGGTTTCGTCTTTGGCAGATAAAACTCTTTATACTCTTTTTTATAATCAAAAGCCATTCTTTATTCCTCCCTATCATCTACAATTATTTGATACGCCTGTTTTACTTTCTCACCAATTTTCTGAAATATTACTGGTATTTCTGCTAGACATTCTTCACCGTCCAGACAAAACCTAATAATACAATTCGTAATATCCTCTATTTTGCTTCCACATAATGAAAAGTTTTCAGCAGCTTGTACCCAGTCCGTCCTGCTATACTCCTCACCTAATTGCGATAAAATTGCTGACAATCTATTATAATTTCCTTGATACAGGATATCTTCTTTAGCATCAATTCCCAATAATTGATTTGGTAATTTCGGAACCATTCCAAAAAACTCAGTAAGAGATGCTAGTAACCTTTTATATTCATCTTTCGGATAATTCTTTCTCCATGTAGGAAATTCTTTTGCGATTTTTCTATATGCATTTACTCCTATAAAATCAGGTTTCTTACATAACTGACGCATTGCTTTCTTCCTGAGACAAACCTCTGCTAATTCATATTTACTAGGTAGTTCGTCACTAAGATTAAATCGAATAAATCCGTTTTTATCTCCTACAATATTTTTTTCTATTTGCCATGCTTTAATTAAGTCTTCTATGGATAATTCAAGTAATTCGATTCTGTCACAATCATAAATAAGTACGCAGCCCTTTTCGTCATCGTATCCTACCATTAATACATAGTGAATCGGTATATGAGTTATATGATACATCTTTAAGCATGGTAGATGATACATGTCTAAAGGTCCAAGGATTACTGGTTTTCCTTGATCGATTTCCTGTTTTACTGATTTTAAAGCATATTCCAGCGTTTTTCCTTCTGATATCTGATAAGTTAACCCAAGGATGTCCTTTATTTGATTATAGGTTTTTCTTGTACGTCCGTCAGCAACGCTAAACATAAGGGGATTATTTTTGCCTGACTTGATAAATGCAGTTTCACCAAAGCTACTTAATCCAAACAAAAATGCTTCCGGAACCCTTTGATTTGTTTTCGTTGCATATACATCTTCAATACCACTCCACATGCAACAACCACTTGATAGATGATGATTAATATGTATTAGTTTTCTACTCATAGATTAATCCTTCCCATACTTAATATTTCCTTTATGGAAAGAATAAACCATCACACAATGCGAGAGTCAAGTTAATTTTTTCCTGAAACTTATTCTTTAGAAACTCTTTGGTATTATTATAGCTTACCCAATGGCTATCTACAACTTCAATAATATTTTATATTCTAGTTATGTTATTTGCCACAAATGTGATGTCCGTCGCTCTTTTTTTAATAACTTCTACCTTCGTAAATTCAGATGGGAGCTTATGGTTTATACAAGTACTGATTTTAATGCCTATGGGCTTATTATCTGGTGCATTATTTCCATTCCACCTTATGCCAAAAGCAATACAAACAGTTGCAAATTGCTTGCCATTCATTCAATAACAGCCCAATAAATTCAACAAAAAAACAATCCCAAACAGGTGTTTTACTATGACGAATGTAAAATGTACGTCATAAGCATTTCGCTTCTTGGGATTGCTATTTTATTGGAGAAACCACTATCCTCTATCCATTTACAATAGTACCACCATTAATGTGTAGCGTTTGTCCAGTCATATAGGTAGAACCATCAGATGCCAAGAATACATATGCTTCTGCGAGTTCTACTGGCTGTCCTGCTCTTTTTAGTGGTGTGTTTTTACCAAAGTTCTCTACCTTTGTTATATCAAAAGTAGATGGTATTAACGGAGTCCAGATTGGACCAGGTGCAACCTGATTTACCCGAATCTTTTTACCAGCTAAATTGGCTGATAAAGATCTAGTAAATGCCGTTATTGCTCCCTTCGTAGCAGAATAATCAAGAAGATCTGCATGACCAGCAAATGCAGTTACTGAACTTGTATTGATGATCGTACTATCTTCCTTTAGATGAGGAAGTGCTGCTCTTGTAAGATAAAACATGGAAAAAATATTTGTTTGAAATGTTCTTTGCAATTGTTCATCTGTAATATCTTCTAGATTTTTTTGAACATGTTGCTCACCTGCATTATTGACTAAGATATCTAAGGCCCCAAATTCCTTAATGGTTTGGTCTACCACCTGCTTACAGAAATTACTATCACCGATATCTCCTTTGATTAGAAGTGCTTTCCCTTGATAGGATTCTATTGCTTTCTTTGTTGTATTGGCATCGTCATCTGCTATATTATATACAATAACAACATTACACCCTTCTTTGGCATATGCAACTGAAACAGCTCTACCAATCCCGCTGTCTCCACCGGTGACAATCGCAGTTTTACCCTTTAATCTTCCATAACCTTTATTATCTACGTTATCATAAATGGGCTCCGGATTCATATCGCTTTCTTTCCCCGGAATTTGCTCTGTTTGACCTTTAATCTCATCAGGTGTATACATATCTTTATCTTTCATCTATTCGTATCTCCTTATTTCTTTTTGATTAGTATTCCCGCTAGAGTTTTTATAATTCTTTATGATATCAATTTTTTGATAACTAACATATTTATCTTACATCTCATGACACAGATGAATTTTGGAGTTTATGTGGATATATAAGAACTGAAACAATCATGATACCATCTATGAAAAACATAAATATTTTTAATTAAATCTAATAAAACAAAAACACTATGAGATTTTCATCATCTCATAGTGTTTTTATCAATAATTAGTCTACGCATCTATATTAGATTATTCTACAATCTCATCTTTTGTAAATGCACGATACACATTCAACTTATAATCTATCGCATCACCAGATGGTGCTGTTACTGTAATCGTAAATACGTTATCCCCTTTTTCAAGAGTTAACTCTTTATCAATAGTAACCACACTTTCTTCATCTGCAGGTATAGCACTTAGAATTAACTCTTCTACATCGTAAGCTACGTTTATAGAATATTCATGAGTATCTGGGCTAAATTCTTTATCAAGAGTTCCTGGCACAACAAGTAGCTCGGAAAGAGTTGCATCTGATGGTTCTGTTTCATTTTTAATTATCTCAATACCTGCACTTGCTTTTTTTATTTTCATGTAGTTAGAATCCTCTTCATCAATACTATAAGCATCATATATTTTAAAATCTGAGGAACCAACTTCTAAAGCCTTCATTCTAATTACATATACCGCTTCTGTAACACCTTCTCCAAACTGTTCTGCAATATGAAGAGTTCCCGATGCTCCTAAAACACTGTCATTTTCAGATGAAATAAACTCTAATAGTGCATCGTCATAAGATACATAAGCATCTACTGAACTCATTTCATAACCACTGGATACAGTTACTTTTAAGGTAAATTCATCGTCTTTTTTTACTTTTTTATCTTCTACATCAATGGAGAAATGAACTTCCTTCGCATTGTTTCTTTGATTTGTAAATAAGATACTTCCTATTAGTATTACTACTAGAATAGCTGGAATTATTAATTTCTTTTTCATGGTATCCCTCTCTTTGGTACTAACTATTTTACTAATCTTGTAATCTTTAATTGATAAGTTGTACTTGTTCCATTACCTGCTGTACATTTGATACTTATTGTTTTTGTCTTTCCTGCTTCCAAGGTGTAAGTGCCTGTACCTGTTACGCTTGCATGACTACTAATTGCTGTAGCGTTTACGGCAACAGAATTTATACTATTTGGAACAACCATCGTGTATGATGTAGTTTTGTAGTTAAAAGTAGGCGTTAGGGCTAAATTATTACTGCCGTTTTTCACCGTCAGAGTTTTTAAATAACTATTTGGGTTACCTTTGGTAGCTGGTAATTCACAAACTTTCGACGGCATATTGTTATAAACTGGTATATAAAATACCATTGTTTCGTTTAACAAGCCCATTGAATTATAGGAATTGTATGTGGTTTTCGCTTCGCTAGTTGGAGCTTGCACATTCGTCATGTATTGGTGTAGATAATAAGGGCTATCTACTACATTAAATTTTTGAAAGTAGTTTGTATTTTGTCCCTTTTTAATGTAAGAAGTAGATATAAACTCTGCACCTCCTATAATTGCTTTGTAAGGATTAGTCCAAGGTCTATTATATGTGGTTCCAGTCTTTGCATATTTAAGTCCGTTAGCAATGGCTCCACCTCCAGCACTATCATTAGCTCCTATATTAAAATAATTATAAAATCCTTCATATCCAGGATAAGTTCCACTTACTGATCCACTTCCGTTAACTCCAAGCTCTTGTTTTGCTCTTGCAGCTAGGAAGTAAGGACTAGCTCCTGCTTGTTTTCCAGCCTCCATAAAGGTATCTGTATAGTTACCCTTTACCGTTTTTCCTGTGGCAGAATCTACTACACTATAATTTCCACTCATAAAGGTACCTGATAGTATACTAGAAACTACACTGCTTTTTTGTGATGAATCATATGCTAGAGCTTCAAATTGAAATATCTTATCACTTGTTAAGAAATTACGCGGATCCATATAATATTCAATTACGTCTGTATTTGCTGTAAACCAATTCGTTCCATCCATAACCGTATATTTATCTTTGGACCAATCATAAGCACCTGATTCCGTTGAAAGATACGAAAATGGCGCTCCATAGGTTCCTCCATTTGGAATATTACTTTGGATGGTATTTCTACCAACTTTACTCTCTTCCTCTATCACCGTATTCCAATCTAGGCCTGTCTTAATAGCAACAAACTTCCACTTTGGATATTCTTCGTGGATTTTTTTTAAGTATGATTGGTAACTAGTTGGAAATTCAGATAGCGATGCTAAAAACTCTGCATCATCTGGAAAGCTTACTTTAGAAGATGGAATATAACCCGTGGTAGTCTCACCATCTACTTTGTAGGTACATTTATACCACTTACTACCATTCACCGTTAATGTTGCTTGTACCGTTACTGAAGTATTCTTTGCTAAAGTACCTTTACTTGATGCCAACGTACTTGCGATTCTTCTAGACGTTATCTTACTACTAGTTACTCCTTTTTTATTCTGTGTAGAAGATGCAGTGGAAGTAACCTTTGTAATCTTGCTAGATTGGACATATCCAGTGATTGCTGTTCCATCAACTTTAGCTTTCACTTTCGTCCATTTAACATTGTTTACTGTGAGCGTTCCTAGAAGTATAACCTCTTGATTCTTACTTAATGTGCCCCTTTTTGTATCATAGGTATTGGCTGTTTTATAAATTGGTACACTTGAAGTATTCAATTTACCAAGGGTATAGGTAGAACTAGATACCGTGGTCGCTTCTAAGGTAATATATTTTTTATGAACATAACCTGTAATGGTCTTTCCATTTACTTTTAAGCTTACCTTATACCATTCTGTACCACTTACTTTCTTTTTATCTAACACATTGACTATAGTTGACTTTTTAACTTTAGCCAGTATTGTAGAGGATGTTGACGTAGTTTTTCGAATGTTAAGACTTGTTGCATTGACTATACCGGTCCTTCTTAAAAATGTTGAGGTTGAGGTAGTAGTCTTTTTGACGTAAGCTCCTGATACATAACCAGTAACTGATTTTCCATTTATAGTTACCTTTATTTTGTACCATAGGCCCCCTTTAGAATCTTTTGTTTCACTACTAATTGTTACTTTAGTGCCCTTTTCCACAGCCCCAAGTTTTTTAGAACTTGCAGATGCTTTTTCTCTAATATTTAAGCTGGTGGCTGTTACAGTCCCAGTGGTCGCTGCATAGGATACTATATCTCTGCTTTCAGATATAAGGGTTGCCATCATAACTATTGTAATGAGCATTAGTAGCTTAATTTTCCATTTTTTAAG
>NZ_CBDLAM010000163.1:0-5729 GCF_965301125.1 Anaerosporobacter sp.
GTCCAAAAAGTATATATCCATAAAAATTATATATATTTTTTTCTAAATTATATATATTTATTATGCATTTTGAATATGATATATACAATTTTATACTTTCTATATATATCATATTTACTTTTTTATGACTTTATTCTGTATTTTTCTCACTAAATTGATAAAATAACAATCATACATCTATATATATTCAAAATGAATTACTTAAATATTTCTCACCACTCCTGGTATATTTCTTTTTCTGTTTTTCCAAATATCTTTTCATACTTCTTAGTTTTAATTAATTCTAACACTTTATCACAACCATAGGTAACCTCTAAATAGTCAATATAGGTATGCGAAAAGTATACCCAGCCATGTTAGAAACTATTTTTCTCTTTTTCATAATAATCGCTCCCAGTAAATATTATGATATCATTATCTACTGGGAGCGCATTTTTTACCAGTTACCAAGGTAACAACTTATGTATGACTTTGGTCATTACTACGATAATACAAGCTATATTTTAGCTTTTAAGCTTATGGTCAGTGGGAACATGATTTTCTTCCTCAATTACTTGGTAAAAACCGTTGAAGAATCCTATAATTCTTTTACATAGCAAATGAAGTAAAGCAATACAAACTAAATATTGCATAGCTCTTGGAAGATCACCATAAAGCTGGATTGATTTCGTACCTCTAAAAGACTCAATCCAAGGTTTGAACAAATGAAAGCATGTAACCAAATGAGCCAAAACAATATTAATCACGCTAATCATTCCCGTATATTTTATCAACCTTAAGTCCAAATAAAACGTCGCAATTATAGATGGCAGGACAAATATAATAACCGACTGGAATGTAAATAAGTAATCTCTATCAGAATTAATTTATAGTAACTATTTTTACATCACCAGATGAACAATCTGAACCACTATAATAGTAATTTAAAATTTGTAGATAAGTTTTTCCTTGTTCATCTAATAATTTTGATCCATAGTGTAATAGTCTTCCGGTTTTAGATGATCCTGTTTTACCTTCTGTACCTGTACCGAATTCTGGGAAGAAAACCTTACTACTCGAATTAACAACATATTTGTCAGCAATACTATCAAATATTTTATCAGATATTGTATTTGATGTACCTACTTGAAAATTCTGTGTATATTGTGTTACTTCATATCCTCCTGCTGAGTTTACTGGTTTTATGGAATGATATAAGCCAACTCCTTTAACACAATATGCATTAGCTTTTAATGCTGCTGTTCCAAATGTTGATAATATACACTCATTTGGTAATGTATTTTTGATATAGAAATCAAAACTATATTCTACTGCAGCTGGATGGTCCTCATCTACTTTATTCATCAAAACAGTCATAGTATCTGGAGCAGAATAATTTGTGTAAGTTTTTAATGCTGGGTGAGAAGAATAGTTATTAGTTGTGGAATATATTGCGCTTTGCTGATTGGATTCATCAGTTGTTACATTAAAAGAATCATTTGTGATATCCTCGCCTTCTGCATTTATTAAGTAACCTCTGTCTGATGCTTCAATAGAGTTAATAGCATCACATTTGTCTGTATAATTTGGATCTGTAACTTCAATATCAAGAGTTTCAGTTGCCATGTAATAAGACGGTTTATTAAACTGTACAATCTTCATTTTTCCATCATCATTTGCTAATGTAATATTGAAATAGTTTAGTCCATTATAAAAATACTGATTTTCTTCACTAACGTTACAATATAATCCTACCAAATATGTTTCAATATTGTCAGAATAGCTAAGTATAGCATATTCATTTACTAACAATTCATCATTAGCTATGGTTTCGTTTACAGGTGTAATACTTTCAAGTGACATTGATTCTACTTGCTTTATACCATTTGTTGTTCTATTTTCACTTGAAAAGTAATATTGAAAATATTCCCGTTCTTCACTACACATTAAGTCAATAAATGTTGACCAATCTTTTTGCCCTACAGACTCTACCATTTCATTAATGGTCTTAATCGAATCTTGTTCTGAAGCTGATACTGTAGGCATACTATTAAATATACTATTAGAATTTAGAGATGATAATGTAACAACTGTTAAAAATACTGCTATAAGTTTGTTTTTTTTCATTTACTTTATACCTCCTTTTTTATACATTATATACCTTTTATTTACTGTTTAAAATAGTAAATGTTGCATATTGACAATTATCTTTTTGCATGTTATTATGAATAACTAAATAAAATGGAATGTCTAAGGTGGATATATGAGAAAAAAAACAAAAACGTATGTAATAATATTATTAGTACTTTTTATAACGGCCTCTATATATATGATTTTTTTATATACTAGTAAAAACGAAGAGGAAACATTGGATACTCAATATTTTTCTATAACAACACCTAGTGGATGGTCAATAAAGAGTAATGGCGACGATATATTTAGCAAATTATTATATAATCAAGAAGAAATTATTTCTATAGAAGTATTTCCAAAATGGGAATCTGACAATTCTATTGATTCAATTGTAGCAAATATATATGGTGTTCATTCTTATATAAATGATGTTCGATATACAAAAAATCTTAATAAAACATTATTATCAAAGGTCTGTATTTCATTTGAACAATCAGCTGCTGAAGAATATAGTAATACTCAATCGGATCAACTTCATTACTTTTATATTAATAATGATATATTAATAGATTTTTACGTTGTTTCATCTTCAATAGATGAAACTATAATAGATAATATTGCTGAATCTTTAATATTGAAAAAATAGACATGTTAAAGCTGGACGAGTGAAGATGGATATTGTTTTTTAATTGGATTGCATTATGTATAACAAAAGAAGCAAGATAAGCTGGATTCTTAACGGATTATCTTGCTTCTTTTCACTGTGAGGTTCAGAGTTATTGCTTTTCTTTGTACTAAAATGACCTTGTTTACATTTTTATTTGTCATATTAAATCATTATAAATCCGAACCAAACTAATATAGATCTGGAAATCCTTTCGTTGGTTTCAGCTTCATTCTTCTTATATAACTCTACCATACTCTCACTCCACTACTCTTATCTAGCGAACTCACAGCCTCGACAACTGTATCCTGTATTCTTCTCACCACATAATGGACAAAACCAAGTTCCATCTTCATGTGGAGTAATCACAATACGGGGAGCTGACTTTCCTGCTTCTGTACCATTCTTGTAAGCCAATGGAGCTACCGATACGCCCTTTGCACCAGCTCCAGCTATAGTTCCTGTGGCACTAATATTATCCCGACTAAACATACTTTTCTTACTCGTTAATCGGATTCCACAATGTTGACAGTAGTTTGATTCCTCTTGATTTTCAAACCTACAATTATTACACTCCATAGTAATTCATCCTCCTTTAGTTGTTGATATACCGTTGTATTCTTAAGCCTCCCTCCATTCTCATATTATATAAGCAACACAAACTTATTAGGAAACTTTAGCAATTATTGTATTCCATTCTGTAGTTATCGTCAATTGTAAATATAGAATACTTTCAATAAATCAAGATCCTGATGACTTATAGTGTCTTACACCAAACCTCCACAATCCATAGCAAGGAATCAAGAATAAAAAAGCTAATAATGGTATAAAAACATAGACAATACTTGTTCTTCGTTCCAACAGATATAGTAACGGATAGTACTGCACTAATGCATACGGTACTATAAATGTGCAAAACTGCAACATTCTCCTACCATAAATCCCCACTGGATATTTACCATATTCTCTTGCCCCATCGGTAAATACATTCATAAATTCCAATCCATCTAACGTAAAGAAACATAAAGCGGCATATATAAGAAATATCCCTGTAAATAAAGCAGTCCCTCCAAGCAGCATAAATATAATCGTAACAACTTTGCTAAATGTCCAATGAATATCACTATTCATTATCCCATAGATAAACATTACAACTGCTTGTAACATTCTACCTATTCTTGTTAATTCAAATTTACTCCCAAGAACTTGAAGGATTTCATTCCTTGGTCTGACCATAACACGATCAAATTCTCCCCTTCTAACCATCCCTGCGAACGAATCAAACCCACGAGCATAACATTCCGCCATAGAAAATTCCATTAACATAATTGAAAAACATAATAGCACTTCGTTATAAGAATACCCCTTTACACTTTGAAACCTCTGAAACATAAAATATATTCCTAGGAATACGTTAAATGATACTAAAAATTGCCCAATCATAGTTAGCATGAACGACGACTTATATTGCATCATACTTCTTACATTGATTGAAACATAATGTCCATATAGCTTTAATCCTTTCTCCATTGTTCTCTTACTATTCCGTTGCCCCATACATCAACCTCCCTGTAATCTTACACGCTTTTCTGCATATTTACATAAGCTGTATCCACTAACGGTTAGTATAACTAGCCAAACTATCTGTAATACAACTGGTTTTACAATAGACATTCCCACCAGATCTCCACTGTAGATTCTTAAAGGTACATTCTGCATTGCTGCAAACGGTAACAATTCTAAAATTATCCGAATCTTGTCTGGGAAAAATGGTAGTGGAATAACTGAACCTGCAAAAAACTCCACCATAGATAGAAAGAAAATTCGTAGACCTTGAGGGGATACCGTAAAAAATGTTAGTACATAAACTAACATACATAAAGATACCGTAACCAATAAACCAAGAAACATAGTAAGGAGAAAAATAATAAAATTCCATATACTTGACGGAGCTGACAATCCGTATGGTTTTGGCAAGAAAGCTGCAATTATTAATATCGGATAAGAACGTAATACTGCCCTGGACAAACGATTTGCCACACTTCTAGCAAACCACATGTTATAGATGCGAATTGGTCTGCAAAGTTCATATGCGATATTCCCACTAACAATAGAATCAAAGATTTCTTCCTCCATAAACCATGCCATAAAGAAAGCAAGAAATGCTTGTTGTATCCAGATATAGGACACCGTTGCCTCGAACGACATAGGAAAGGCTGCTGCATTTGCCTCATAGAATGCAGTATAGATTAATATTTCCATTACTCCCCATACGAACTGGGTAATTACCCCCGCAAATGCTGCCACACGGTATTGCAACCCCATTGCAAATCGCAAGCGAAAAAAAGATAAATATTTCTTCATAATCAAACAATCTCCTTTCACACGATTCGACTATATATCATAGGAACGGTATAACTGTGCAACGGTTTCGTCAATATTTTCATTTCCCTCTTTGATATCTGTTAAAGAACCATCAAGAAGAATCCTTCCTTTTCCCACAAGGATAATTCGTTTTGTTAGCGCCTCTATATCTTGCATATCGTGTGTGGTAAGAATAACGGTTGTCTTATGTTCCTCGTTCAACCGTAATATAAATTCTCTAACAGCAAGCTTTGATACTGCCACTGTCTGGTGTTAGTATTCCACTTAGAATTTTAATGGTAGAACTTTTCCCAGCTCCATTCGGTCCAATATATCCAACCATTTCCCCATCATTAATGGTAAAACTGACATCTGATAATGCCTGGATGGTCTCATATTCCCTATGGAACAGTGACTTGCAAGCCTCTTTAAAGCCTGCATTTCTTCTTGCTACTTTGTACGATTTACATACATTTTTCATCGTAATCATTGTGCTTCCTCCTGGTAGTTATATTTTCATATCTTGCCAAGTCGGTTGGTTTACCTTGGATTTTGCCAAAGCAAAACCGACAAAAAGAGGCTGTTGCAA
>NZ_CBDLAM010000163.1:5739-8358 GCF_965301125.1 Anaerosporobacter sp.
ATTAAAAATAGTCAGGAATTAAGTTATACATCTTTTACCAATGTTTGTCAACCATTATTTGGATTATTATTCTTATTCTTTAGACGTCTTAAGAATTCATCCCTTAATGCAATCTGTTCCTTCAATTCATTATTCTTTTGATTGAGGTATTCGATATATTCTAAAGTAAGTTTTGCACCGTGTTTATTCACCACATCTTCTTCGTCCAACAATTGCTCAAGCCATTGCATTGTGGAATTTTTTCTCATATCATTAAAAGTATTATCTTCTTTTATAAACACTACTGTATTCTCCTATTCCATATTCTTTAATTCGTCTCCCGTGATTCGGTAGACAGTCCAGTCATCCATTGACTTCGCTCCTTCTCATATTCAGCAAGTCCTCTTATGAACTTTAGAATCAAACCTATGTCATCCTCACCTGCGTACTGAAGGTTACTTCTCTATCCATCGCTATCTCCTCATCATTCCTTATAATACTTTCTCATATAGCTTAAACCAGTCAAGACCATACTCTCCATATCCCAAATCTATAGTATCAATATATTGATACCCAAGCTTTTCGTATAGTTTAATTGCTGGAATATTTTTTTCATAAACATCTAATCGTATTGCCTTTGCTTTCATCTCTTTACTATGACTTGTAGCAAACTCCATTAACTTCTGTCCAATTCCTTCCTTCAGATAGTCAGGATGTACTACAAATGTATGCACGACCACTACATCCGAATAATCAGCCTCAATTGTCCAATTAGCCTTACTATAAGCATCTTCTGGCTCATGGTTTAGAATGATTGTTCCGACAATTTTATCATTATATCTAGCTACATATAAATAGCCCTCTTCAATTCCTTTAGCCGCATCTTCACGTATAGGATACACATCTTTTTTCCAGCCAGGATAATTTGTTCCTGCTGCCAGATAATCATTTAACTCATTGTATAATTGCTCTAATTCATCTATATCTTTTACATTTCCTAATTCAACGCTAATGTTCATTTTTAATTTCCCCTTTTAAATTATTTATTGATATTATAATAGCATATCAAATATCATAAATAAACTAAATTTCCAGTAATCTGTGTATACAAATTTACTACTTACACAATCATATTACATAATTACACTGAGTTCTCCGATTATTTTGTGATAAGTTTACTATTGCAATTTACGCCCCATTGTATTAAAGTTAGGGGATAAAATCTTCCTTATGTGTAACAAACCGTAGGTATCAGGGGGTAAAATACCTTTTGTCCTTTAATAAGGATGTATTATTATAGATGCACAATTGTAACGAGATAATATAAATTTAAACAGACAAAGGAGTTGAATATTATGAACATAGAAACTGCTATTTTCGCTGGTGGATGTTTTTGGTGTATGGTAAAACCATTTGATCAATGGCCAGGTATTAAAAGTGTACGTGTTGGATACACAGGTGGACACACCAAAAACCCGACCTATCAAGAAGTTTGTAGCAAAACTACAGGACATGTAGAAGCCGTTCGAATAGAATTTGATCCTTCTATTATTTCATATGATGAGATCGTAAAGATTTATTTTCAAAGCATAGATCCAACAGATGAAGGAGGACAATTCGCAGATCGCGGATCATCCTATCAAACAGCTATTTTTTATACTTCTGAGCAACAAAAAGAAATTGCAACGAACTATATTAAGGTGCTAGATGAAAAAGGATACTACAGCAAACCGATTGCTGTAAAAGTACTTCCTGCTAAAGAATTTTATGAGGCAGAGGAAGAACACCAAGATTACTATAAGAAGAACAGCCTTCATTATAAATTATATTATAATGGATCGGGTAGAAAGAAATTTATTGAAAATAACAGTTATAAGAACCATTATAACGAGGAAGAACTGAAAGAAAAATTAACACCAATACAATATCACGTAACTCAAGAAAGCGGTACAGAAAGTCCATATACAAATGAATTCGATAACCATTTTGAAGAAGGTATTTATGTTGACATCGTTAGCGGAAAACCACTATTCTCTTCTACGGATAAATTCCAATCTGGCTGTGGATGGCCTGCTTTTTCAAAACCAATTTTAGGACAAGCCGTTTATGAAAAGGAAGACTTATCACATGGAAGAAATCGAACAGAGGTAAGAAGCACTTCTGCAGATTCCCATCTTGGACATGTATTTAATGATGGACCTGAAGAAGCTGGTGGCCTAAGGTATTGCATTAATTCAGCTTCATTACGCTTTGTTCCTAAAGCTAAGATGGTTGAAGAAGGCTATGGAGAATACCTTAAGTACTTGAATAGTTAAGCAATTCATTTCATCATTCGCATTAGACAATAATGTAATTCGTAAGAAGCTCTTGAATAAAGGGCTTCTTACGAAAATAAGGTGCCAATCTTTGTGTTGCTATTTTTTAATGTTAATATCCAACGGTGTTGCATTCGGGGTTCTGGCTGTAAATAAAAACAGATGTGCTTTCAGAGATGAATGGAAGTGACGTACTCACGTATACTCAAAACTCCAGAAATGAAAAATCGCCAGAATCCTCATAAATAAAGGACTTCTGACGAATTAAGTTAAGCGCGAGACGGGATTCGAACCCGCGACCCTCGCCTTGGCAAGGCGATACTCC
>NZ_CBDLAM010000164.1:0-8313 GCF_965301125.1 Anaerosporobacter sp.
AAAACTAATATTATTAAATTTCTTCAAATAATTTAGCACAAATAATTCAATTATTTTTCTCCCTTCTATCTTTATCATTCTTAATCGACATGAAACTCTTTGTAGTGTACCTGACATTTATCAAAGTGTTTTGCCAATCTCTATGTACTTATTATAATAAGAAATGAAGTACAATGCCTTAACTTAAGCTTACATTTCTTTTCCTATATCTTACACTTATGTAAGGTTCTTAATAAATTAGGCTATACTTATGGTCCAATAAACCAATCTAAAAAGCGAGAATATAAAATTAGACTTACTTTGAAAATATCATAGTAAGCCTAGTTTTTCTTTATACCAAATTTTAAGATTCATTACTACATACACCTCAGTGGTTTTTGTCTCTTGTTAAAAGACCTCTAAATTATCCTTCGGAAAAATAATAGACACTTTCGTTCCTTCACGTATTTTCGATGTTACCGAAATACTACACGATAGGCGATCCGCAACTTTTTTTGATAAATATAGTCCTATTCCCGTTGCTTTCTGATTCATACGCCCATTCAAACCTGTATATCCACGTTCAAAAATTCTCGGGATATCTTCTTCCTTAATTCCTATTCCTGTGTCCTCTATAACAAGTACTACTCTACCAATATAGTCCCTTTCTTCATATATACGAATCGTACCATGATTCGTATATTTTAGTGCATTTGATAGTATCTGTTCAATTAAAAATCCTAGCCATCTCTCATCTGTTTGCACTTTGAATTTCAAATCTTCCATAACTAAGGAATTTTTCTTATGAATAAATATCGTTGAAAACTTCTTAACTACTCTCTTTACGATTCCATCAAGTTCGTATGGGCTTAATATAATGTCATTACTCATATTTTCAATTCTAAGATATTCAAGTACTAAACTTGCATATTGCTCAATTTTGAAGACTTCCTGCTTCATAGAATTTTTCGCACTGGATTCCATTTCGCTATTGTCAAGTAATAATGATAATGCTGCAATAGGTGTCTTAATTTGATGTACCCACATGGTGAAATATTCGATTTGTCCTGAATGTCGAATTTCGATCTCATTTGAAGACTCTTTTGTCTTTTCATGAAGTGACTTAATAATTTGCTCATATCCCTCTTCCATACAATTGGACGACTCTATTGAATCCGTTTCATAAACAGAGATATTACAATAGCGTTCTAACAACTTCTCATATTTCTTCCTCTGAAATCTATAATCGATACTGATAATTACCAACGCTACAAACAACTCTATCTCAACACAATACCACGCAGCATCTAACTTGTATCCATATAGATATTGAAGAAACGGAAACAAGAAACATGTAAGAATCAGAAGAAGAAAAAAAGGGATTCTAAGTTTTATATACTCTATAATACGAAATTTCTTCATAATATGATTGCTCCTTCTAAATCTATCTATTGTTAATCACTCATAACATATCCAATTCCCTTTTTCGTTACAATAAATTCTTCCAGTCCAATCTCTTCAAGCTTCTTACGCAATCTTGTCACATTAACCGTTAGTGTATTATCATCAATAAAACAATCGCTGTCCCATAATTTTTTCATAATCTCTTCCCTAGTAACTACAGTATTCTTCTTCTCCATTAATAATTGTAAGATTCGGAATTCATTCCTTGTTAAATCTAACTTTGTATCTTGATAACAAAGTGTTGCTTCACCAATATTAAGAATTGCCCCTCTATGTTCAATCGTTGTAACCTGATTCATATAGGAGTATGTTCTTCTTAGAATTGCTTGTATCTTTGCAACCACAACAGAGAGGTCGAATGGCTTCGTAATGAAGTCATCCCCTCCCATGTTCATTGCCATTACAATATTCATATTATCTGTATTCGATGATATGAATACAATCGGGACATTGGATTCTTTACGAATCTCAGAACACCAATAGAACCCATTGTAATATGGCAATGTAATATCCATCAAAACCAAATGTGGTTCGAAATCTCTAAATGTTTGCAACACTGCGTCAAAATCTTCCACATACGCAGATTCGTATCCCCATTTATTCAAATTCTCTGATAATATCCTAGCAATTGTTTCATCATCTTCTACTATTAGTATCTTAAACATGAATCATTACCTCCAAAGATTTGTTGGGTACATTCCTTTGTCTTTCATACTTGCAATTGCGTTTACAACGCCTTCTTTATCTTCTTTGTATGTAACACCATACCATTTATCTTCTGAATTTAACACTTTTACCGTAGCTTTATTGGCTATTAATAATTGATCCACTACACTTGGTAAGAAATATTCTGCTTTCTCAGGGTTATTTCGAACCTCTTCATTCATAAAGAAAGCAAAACGTCTTTTAAGTTCTTCCATTATACTGGCAGTAAATCCCCACATATTCATAGATACAACGGTATCTTCAGGAAGTGAAGTAAACGACTTACCTCCATCTTCTGAATAAGCGATGCCATCTCCATGCTTTTCGATTCTTGTACGTTCAACGATGCCTTGTAACATCTGACCTGAATCAATATCACATACACCTCTTGATACATAACCATTGTCCGTTACTGTATTCTTCAAACGATACCCTACCATTGTATAACGGTAACAGGAATCGTCTTTTACTTCTGATAAGAAATCATATATCATCTGAAATGCACTTGCACCATAATAATCATCCGCATTAATTACAGCAAATGGTCCATCAATTACATCATAACAGCTAAGTACCGCATGACCAGTTCCCCATGGTTTTACTCTCCCTTCTGGAATAGAGAAACCTTCTGGAATATTGTCTAGATTTTGGAACACATACTGTACTTCCATATGTTTTGATATTGGATCACCAACCAATTCTTTAAAATCTTTTTCAAGTTCCTTCTTGATTACAAAAATAACCTTCTCAAAACCTGCTCTTTTTGCATCATATATTGAAAAATCTATAATCTTATGTCCTTCATAATCAACGGGATCCATTTGTTTTAATCCACCGTATCTACTGCCCATTCCTGCAGCCATAATTACTAGTACTGGTTTGTTCATAGTAATTCCTCCATCAAAATTTTCTTTCACTAATATAGTACCTTTGTATTTTTTATTTGTCTATAGAAAAAAGGAGTTGTTAGATACTTTTACATATCCAACAACTCCTGCATTAACGACTACTTATTTTCTTCTGATTTTTCTACTTCGATGATTGCAGATTTTTGCATTGGAATTCTACAGTTTTTGTTGTTACCAAACTCAAGAATTACTACGTCTTCCATAACATCAATAACAACACCATAGAAACCACTTGAAGTTAACACGCTATCACCATTTGTGATTGTTGTTAACATAGCTGCATGTGCTTTTTGTTGTTTCTTTTGAGGTCTAATTGCAATTAAGTAAAATGCTACACCTATGATTAATAAATATCCAACAGTCATAAAAGTAGTAAACGTTCCTCCTGATACTGATCCTGTTGTTTCTGCTGCTAATATTGGTAAATTCATAATAATTCCTCCTATAGATATCTTTATCTTCATGACATTCGTCAAGAAATTTTAACTTTCTCCATTTGCTTCAAAGCCATCTAATTTTGCTTTCTTATATTCTTTATATCTGCCTTGTTCAATTGCCTCACGGATTTCTTCCATCATTGTATTGTAGAAATATAAGTTATGCATTACGATTAATCGAAGTCCTAGCATCTCTTTTGCTTTCAAAAGATGTCTTATATATGCACGGCTATACTTTTGACAGGCTGGACACTGACAACCTTCTTCAATCGGTCTTGAGTCTAATTCAAATCTTGCATTCAGTAGATTGATTTTACCAAGATTCGTATAAGCATGACCATGTCTACCATTTCTCGTTGGATACACACAGTCAAAGAAATCTACACCACGATCAACCGCCTCTAGGATATTCGCAGGTGTACCAACTCCCATAAGGTAAGTAGGTTTCTCTAATGGTAGGTAAGGTACTGTTTCTTCAATAATACGATACATCTCGGAATGTGACTCACCAACTGCAAGCCCTCCCAGTGCGTACCCATCAAGATCCATTTCTGATATACGTTTTGCATGTTCAATACGGATATCTTCGTAAGTACCACCTTGGTTAATACCAAATAACATCTGATTTTTATTAATAGTATCCTCTAAAGAATTCAGCCTTGCCATCTCTTTTTTACAACGTTCTAGCCATCTTGTTGTACGATCAACAGAATTCTGCATATATTCTCTAGTTGCTGGATGCGGTGGACATTCATCAAATGCCATCGCTATTGTTGATGCAAGATTCGATTGAATCTGCATACTTTCTTCTGGACCCATGAAAATCTTACGGCCATCAATATGAGAGTTAAAATACACACCCTCTTCTTTGATTTTACGTAGTCCTGACAATGAAAACACTTGGAATCCGCCTGAATCTGTTAGGATTGGTTTGTCCCAAACCATAAATTTATGAAGACCACCAAGTTGCTTAATCACTTTATCTCCCGGACGGACATGTAGATGATACGTATTCGATAATTCCACTTGTGTCTTTAATCCTTGTAAATCTTCTGTAGATACTGCGCCTTTAATTGCTGCACAAGTACCAACATTCATGAATACAGGAGTTTGGATTGTTCCATGAACTGTGTGAAATTCTCCACGCTTTGCCATGCCATCTCTCTTAATTAACTTGTACATCTAACCTCCTAGTCAACTTGTACACAATAGTTTGAATATGAAACTCAACCCTATTACTATACAACTGACATTCTAACATGTAAATCTTTGTAACAAAGTGTACTGTATGATTAGAAATTCATTACAAATTGTGAATATTCGGTACACTTATGGGTTACAGTCAATATTTAAAGTATAACTAGATTATAACCTTTTTTCAACTTATTTTTTCATATTTAATAAATAAATTAGATTTAATAAGAAAGAGGATCTTGTAAATACTGATTAGTTTTACAAAATCCTCTCATTCAGCCTATCTTATCACTGTGACCTTAGCTGTAACTTGATAATCATTATTTAATTTATCACTAATAACATAAGTAACTTTATACTCTTTGATATTGCCGTCATTATCATATACAGGTTCTAAGCTAACTTCCACAGAATCTGTTATATCATCTGCATTATAATATGCTTTTACCCCTTGCATTACAAAAGCTTTGTCTATCACTTCATCGCTCTTAGCAACTCGGTCTACAACTCCTTCAAAACGAAGATAATCCTTTTTCTTGAAGTTTACCATTTTTGTAGTCTTATTACCTACATCATCTTGAGCTGTATAGGTTACTACATACATATCTTCTTTTTCTTTAATTGTTACCTTGATATCATCAAGTGACATATCACTAACATTATCTGTAATCTTAACACCTTTTAATGCCACCTTACGGTTAACAACTAGATCCCATGAAACTTCTTTGTTTTTCACTCCAATAATATCAGGTGCTTCTTTATCAACAGTAATATCCGCTTCTACTAGATCATATTTTCCGTCAGAAGCAACCAATTTATAAGTTATTGTATAAGTATTATCTTTGTTATTCTTTATCGTAACTTTAATCTTGTTATTGTCTACTTTCTCATCTCCAATGGTTGCCGTTACTCCTTTAAGAGCAAAAGTCTTCGTAACTTTTGTTTTTCCATTAATTACTCTATCCTTTACACCTGAAATCTTAGGTGCCCCAACCACTTCATTTACTTTATCTTCATCATCAACCTTATCTTCTCCACCCAAAACAGTATATGTAACAGTTTTCTTAGTCGTTCTTCCTATCTCGTCAGTAACCGTATATGTAATTTTGTATTTGCCGGCTTTCTTCGTATTAACTTTTCCCGAAACCTTAATTCGTGAAGTAATACCAAAACCAGTTGTATTCTTTGCCGTAACACCACTTAGCAAATCTACTGAAGCTCCGTATGCAACGGTCTTATTCTTAGCTCCGCTAATTGTAGGTTTCTTGCTATTAAATGGATTATTCTTATAATATACATCTGTTGGGTCCCATCCAGCATTTGTTGGTAATTTAATTGCAACTGGTTTGCCAAGAGGCCCTGGATTACTGCTATTATAGATTGTAACTGTTGTTCCAATAGGACAGTTATCATATATCCATTTGGCATCAGCAACGGTTAGACGTATACAACCATGGGAACACATTGTTCCTAGCTTATTATATTGCACTGCTGATAGAGTAGATGGATCTTGTTTATAATACCAAACAGAATGGAATAAGATACCACCTGTAATTCTTGTACTATATTGTCCCCATACATCATCTAACAGTACCTTCCATCTGTAACGTGCTGGTGTACGGTATGTACCTAGTGGAGTATCTACACCTGTAGAGCAAATCATAGCTTTAACAGGTACCGTATATTTGCCTTTACTATCTTTGCCATAGACTGTTACGCAATTCTGTTGTTTATTAACCTTGATCATATATGGGTAGTTAGAAGCAGCATCTGTTGACTTCATTGCGCTGACCCCATATATTGATAATAAAATAATAGAAAGCATCAGCAAATATTTACTCCTCTTTTGCATTCTTTGTAAAAGTTCTTTCATTTTAACCTCCATGTGCCATGCTGTAATTCCATTTATTTAAATTTTAATAAATGTTTTATGTACGTTTTTCGTCAACAATATAACAATCCTATACGGTCTAATAATATATATATGATAGACTTGTCCTTTTATTACGTAATATGGAATTGTTAAGCATTTTTATTCACTAACTGTAATATACTTTCAAAAAAGAATTGAGTGAACTATGGAATTCTTCACCAACTTAATATCTGATTATGGGTTAATTGCTATGTTCATAATTATCATGCTTGAATATGCTTGCTTTCCTGTATCAAGCGAGATTGTACTTCCATTCTCTGGAGCAATTGCAAGTTCTCAGAATATCCACTTTTTTGTAATATTAACTGCCAGCGTGATTGCAGGACTCATCGGTACCACAATCTGCTATTTGATTGGATATTACGGTGGTTCAGCAATACTTAAGCGTTTAACACACAAATTTCCAAAAACAGAGAAAGGAATTAATTCTTCTTATCAAACATTTGATAAATATGGTGCCTCTGCTGTCTGTTTCGCTAGAGTGATTCCTATATGTAGAACATATATCGCATTCATAAGTGGTTCCATGAAACAAAACTATTCTGTCTTCCTATTATCTTCTTTCATTGGTATTACAATATGGAATACTATGTTAATTGGAACAGGTTACTTCTTACAAGATAATTGGCAATTAGCTTATGGTTATTATGATGAATATAAACATATTCTCATTCCATTATTTATTGGTATTGTTGGGGTTCTTGTATTCAAAAAACTTAAGCATAAAAAAAGTAAATCATCTAAAAAAAACAATACTTCTAATCAGATTACTGATAATTAATAAGAAAGGGAACTTTCTTCCTAAGAATATCTCTTAGCCGATCGTTCCTTTTCTATGTAATAATTAGTTATCTAACAAGCTTACAATATAATAATAGTAAAGGTTTTGTTCTTCCCCTAAATATCCACCTTGTACCTCATAATCCCCACAGATTTCATCAACATAGTCTGTAGAATTAACCATATTACTAGAAGTCTCATGTAACTGTTCCTCTGTTAAATTAGGATCTATTACCTCAAGACTCTTTCTTATTAGCTGTATTGCTTCTTCCTTATCTTCTCTATACACACCCACATATAACAATTTGCCGGTAACAGTATCAGATGAAATAAAATACATCTCTGAGTCATTTTCCTTTTCTGACCACATAGATAAAGTCTCATAATACGTGATTTTCTCATCATCAACCATTTCGTATGTGTTGTCCATATCTGTCTCAAAATTCATTTTAAGACCTTGTCCGGTAAAATACTCATCCATTATTGGTACAACATCATTTTTTGTTGCTTCGAATAATGTGTATGCATTACTAGGCTCACCGTCTTCTATAATACTATCATAATCAGCCTCATATACATATGAATTTTCTGAAGCAACGTTTGCTCCTTCATCTTCTAAATATTCTTCGGAATTAATTGTATTCCCCAGTTCAATTGGCGTTTCTCCTAGTACATCAACAAGATTTACATCTGCTTCACCACTGACGCTCCCCTCATCTAACCTATCCGTAAAGCTATAAACCACATAGATTCCAGCTACACATACACCTACTATTACAATTGCTACTAACATTAGTTGTACAATTTTAGATTTCGATTTACGTATCAATTGTATAATTTCTTTTGAGCAAAATTTAGCCATGGAATCACTCCTTTTTACATTTCTACATAATAATTTTACATTAAATAAGCA
>NZ_CBDLAM010000165.1:0-8219 GCF_965301125.1 Anaerosporobacter sp.
CTTTAACTGTTTCAACACTTAATTCTGTTTCTGTAATTCTAATTACTTTACTTCTATCCTACTTTACATTAGTGTTTGGTGAGTTAGTTCCAAAAAGAATTGCTATGAAGAAAGCTGAGAGCCTAGCCCTTGCTATGTCCTCCCCCATTACTTTCATATCAAAACTATTCGCTCCGATCGTAGGGTTCTTAACCTTTTCTACAAATAGTATCTTACGCTTATTTGGAATTGATCCAAATACAGAAGAGAACAATGTTAGTGAAGAAGAGATCCGTATGATGGTTGATGCCGGTAGTGAAAAAGGTGTAATTGATCCAGAAGAAAAAGAAATGATTCAAAATGTATTTGAATTTGATGACTTAACAGTAGGTGAGTTTGCCACTCATCGTACTGACATCTCTCTACTATGGCTTGAAGAATCAGTTGAGGAATGGGGCAAAACCATTCACGACAGCAGACATTCCTTATATCCAATTTGTGATGAAACAGTTGATCATGTAATTGGTATTCTAAATGCGAAAGACTACTTCCGTTTAGAGCCAAAGACTAAAGAGAATATATTAGAAAATGCAGTAAAACCAGCTTATTTTGTACCAGAAACAGTCTGTGCCGACGTACTTTTCCGTCAAATGAAAAGTACACATAATCACTTTGCTGTAGTCTTAGATGAATATGGCGGCATGGTAGGCATCGTTACGATGAGCGACTTATTAGAACAATTAGTAGGTGACTTAGAAGAGGAAGAGTTTGAACTAGGTCAAGATCAAGAAATTGAACGAATTGATTCCTCAACGTGGAAAATCCGTGGTTGTGCCACATTAGATGACGTTGCCAAGGAACTATCCTTGCCACTTCCAGTTGACGATTATGATACATTCAGTGGATATATCTTCGGTTCTTATGGTTCTATTCCAGATGATGGTGCAACCTTCGAATTAGATATTCCGCCATTACACATACAAGTTTTGTCTATTATTGACCACAAAATTGATAAAACGATTGTATGCTTAGAGCCAACTATCCCTGAAACAGAATAAAAAGACAATCTTTCAAATGGTTTCTGTGTGGATCACGGATATTATATCCGTGAACTCCACATAGCCCTAGAAAGATTGTCTTTTTATTGTCTTGAACTATCTGCTAATCTACTTTGACATCGCTCATTCTCAAATTATATTTCCATTTTGCTACTGCTGTACCAATGATAATTATATAACCTATAATACTTAATACATCTGGTACTTGACTTAAGAAAACAAATCCTAACACTGCAGCAAAGACAACTTGAGCATAATCGAATACAGAAATTTCTCTCGCTGGGGCTTTCGTATATGCAGCTGTTATACAAAGCTGTCCACCTGTAGCAAAACCACCTGCAATTAACAGATACACTAATTGCCACCAAGCCATAGGCTCAAAATTAATAACTAGGAAAGGTAATGTTACTAGACAAGAGAAGGCTGAAAAGAAGAAAACGATAACAGGTCCTCGCTCTCCCATCTTACCTAACTTACGCACAAATGTATAAGCCATACCTGCTCCCAAACCTCCTGCAACTCCTATCATCGCATACACAAACTCCATACTAAATGATGGTTTTACAACAAACAATGCCCCTATAAACGCTACAACCACAGCTCCCCATTCCACCTTATTTGCCTTTTCCTTCAAGATGAAATATGACATAATTATAGCAAAGAAGGGTGATAACTTATTCAACATGTTTGCATCTGAGATATTCATATGATCAATCGCATAAAAATTGCAGATCAATCCTATCGTACCGCATATACATCTAAGTAATAAACACGGTATATTCTTTTTCTGTACTTTTATTGGTTCTTTACTTCGTAATAAGATCACAAAAGCTGCAATGGCAGCAATAAAATTACGAAAGAACGATTTTTGTATGGATGGTAAATCACCTGATAATCGTACAAAGAATGACATTAGTGCAAAGAAAAATCCTGATGCTATGATTAATAATATTCCTTGCTTTCTTTGTTTCACTGTACTTTCCTCCTTTATCCTACGTAATACATAACTTCTTAACAAATATAGTATAGCTCACCTATCATTTTTCTCTTTGGTGCATCTGGGTTCTCAGCCGGGTATCCCATAGGAATTAATGCTACTACTTCTCTTTCCTCAGGAACTTGGAAATCTTCTTTAATCTTATCATAATCAAAGATTCCTTCAATAACTGTTCCAATTCCATATTCATGAGCTGCTAAACATAATGTCTGACTGGCTACACCAGCATCAAACATCTGCCAAGAGTCTCCTTTTACTGTAGAGAAGCTTCCGTCTCTCTCGTAACCGCAACGTTTCGTAATCATAGTAACGATTACCACAACTGCTGCCTCTTCAATAGCTTTCGCATTGAAATCTGGTACAGATTCTAATAATTTTCTTTTTCCTTCTTCACTTTCTACAAAAATATATCTTGTAATCTGTGTATTCTTCCATGATGGAGCATACGCAGCTGCTGCCACTATTTGATCCATTACTTCTTTCTCAATTGATTGTTTCTTGAAACTTCTAATACTTCTTCTACTTGTAATACATTCAATTGTATTCATAATCAATATCCCTCCTATGTATTTTGAACGCTAGTATGTATTATACCAATTTACATAGTATTTTACAATTTAATAGAAGACAAATTGTAATAACGATAAAAATGTGTTATATTTTAGAAAATTAGATTAAACTATAAATTTATATAAGGAGGAACCATACATGATTAATACTATTCAATATATAAAACACAGCTGTTATATTGTAGAGCTTTCTAATGCTATACTATTATTCGATTATTATATTGGTGAGATACCACAGATTCCAGCCGACAAACCAGTATATGCATTTGCTAGCCATTTTCATCAAGATCATTTTTCATTTACCCTATTTTCTAAACTTAAAGGTATTCCTAATGTTCAGTATATATTATCTCAAGACATCCAAAAGAAATACAACCGTAATTATTTCTTGAAACAAGGTATTAGTGAAGAACTATACGATTCTATCCACTTCCTATCACATGATGAGGAATTAACATTAGATACCCTGCACATTCGCACCATAAATTCAACCGATTCTGGCGTAGCATTCATTATTGATACTTCCGAGGAAACTATCTATCATGCCGGTGATCTTAACTGGTGGACATGGAATGGCGAAACTGAACAAGAATATGAAGAGATGACAAAAGCATTTCAAACAGAAGTTACTAAACTCAAAGATACACATATAGATCTTGCATTCCTTCCTCTTGATCCACGACAAGAAGATCGTTTCCATCTTGGTTTTGATTATTTCATGAATCATGTAGATGTATCCTCTGTATATGCAATACACTGTTGGGATGATTTCTCTGTCATTCCAAGAATTAAAGCAATGGATTGTTCCGCATCCTATCGCCACAAGATAAAAAATTAGGCCGATGACAACATCGACCTAATTTTTCTGTATCAACTTATTCTTCTTAATTTCAAATTTTCCGTAAGTCTACAAATCAAATAAATCCCAAGTCTTAATTTCCTGATATGGATTTGTTTTTGCCAATCCAATTTTAGTTACTGTTCCATTAAACATTCTAAAATTATTTTGTAACGCTTTAAATGCTAAAAGCATTTCCTCAACCGTTAGTTTTTTTGCTATTGTGGTATGGGGCATCCACTGCATTGGTATATACAATCCATTAATTGATATGTTATCGACACAGGATATTGTTTCATTGACAAGTACAGATAATGAATGTAAATACTCACTTAATACTGGTGCCAAAAATATAACATGTGGATTGAAAACTCCTATGGAAACCCACTGTAATGTACTGCGCTTCATTTCATGAACCTTATAATCAAGTAATTCAATCACTTTTTTCTCTTGATCGGTCTCAAATGAAGCAATCGTTATATGCGGTGGCACTTTTACTTCAAGCATATAACGATTCCCACTTTTATCAGCAACTTTGTGCATTAACTTTTTAATTGTATTTTCAGTATTCTCGTCAAAATATATCGAAATCAAATACATATCGTTCTCTCTTTCACTACTAAATCATACTATCTCTCACAGACCACTTCTTAATTGTATCATATTATTCTCGATATATTCGATTCTTTTTTATAAATTGACTTTTTTATAATTCACTTTTCTATTAATTTACTTTTCTTTCACTGTATTCAATATAATCCTTATTTATCTTTAATGGGGACGTAAACTTCTGTTATCTCTTAATTCCAAGCTGCATTAGAAATTGTAAATGTATACTCTATATCCTTCTTCGCGTCAATACGATACATTTCTTCCACTTCGGCTCCCCAACTATTAATGCCTCCAACGCCTCTTACTGCTCCTAAAATAGAAACCACAGTTCTTCTAGCAGGAGGTAATTCTTCCTGATGGGTTGCATTTTCTAACTCTTGTGCAGTATATGGAATACATGAAAATGCAAATTTTTTTTCTACGCACGTAAACTTCAGACCGTATTTTTTGGTATCCTTATCTGCATTGTTAAGTGTTGTTGTTCTATATACTACCAGACTCTTTGTATCCATATGTACATTACAATCTTGAGGTACAAGGTATGGCGTTACTGGTAATCCTTCTATCAGATATCTTCCTTCTACCCCACCTGCCATTCTGTCAGGATAGGTTTCTCCCGACAGTCCTTCATATTCATAGGCGATTGCTTTTGTCGGCATGATAAACCTCATACCAAACAACGGAAGGCTAGGTAACCCAACTTTTCCATGATAATGAACAGTGACAGTTAATTTTCCATTTGAATTTACTTCATAAGTAACATCAATCTCTGTAGATGGAATGGTAATTGTTTTATATGAGAAAATCACCTTAACCTTATCCGCAGTTTCATGATCTGTATATACATTATTATCTGGTGCTGTTACATTCATAATTTCTTTATCATCAATAAATACTTTGATATTACTGCAACTCATAAACATATCCGCGCCAAACCACATTCCAGATTGTAGATGAAAATTGCATCCTCTATCGTTATCGATTGTTGCTCTCCAAAACGTTGGTTTAGGTGTTCGATATAGCCACTCTTTTCCTTGGTAAACAAGAGATTCTAACCCTTTGGTCTGATAGGAGAATATATAATGAAATCCCTCTCCGCCAACACCTAACGTCACATCACCAAACACAACCTTTAATTTATCCGTTTTCCCCATGTCTTGTCTACTATTTATAGAGTCCATAATAATATCTCACCTCCTGCATTGCTGGCTTTTCCACTCTACCTGCAAATACAATTCCATTACCAGAGAATTCATAATCAGATGGGCGATCATCAAAATCACCACCATAACGAAGTACTTGTTGTCCAGTTACCTCATCCGTAACCCATAATGCCTGATCTATAAAATCCCATATAAATCCACCCTGATACATTTCATACTTTTCAAGAAGGCTCATATAAGATTGGAGACCTCCAAGAGAGTTTCCCATATCATGCATATATTCACATAATATAAACGGTTTTTTAGGATTATGATCTAAATAATCAATAATCTCTTCTGGAAAGGCATACATTCTGCTTTCTACATCTGAAATGCGATCCTCAAACCCACGGTTATTGAACACGCCCTCATAATGAATCAAACGACTATTATCCTTTTCTTTGAAATATGCATTCATAACCACCATATTCTCTTCCGCATAAGATTCATTTCCTAACGACCAGAATAAAATGGAAGTATGATTTTTGAAGGTTTCAAAATTTGTTTTCTGACGATCAAGTGCAACCTCTTTCCACTCTGGGAATTTCCCTGGTACATTCCATGAAGGCTCAATACTTCCAGCCTTTTGCCAACTTCCGTGAGATTCCAAATTCGATTCTGCCATAAGATAAATACCATTCTCATCACACATATAATACCATGGTATCTGATTTGGATAATGGCATGTTCTAACTGCATTGATATTGTTATTCACAATGCAACTCATATCCCATTCCATTTCCTCTCTACCAATAGCACGTCCATTAGAAGCACTCCATTCATGTCTATTAACACCGTTAATAATCAATCTCTTTCCGTTAAGCAACATAATTTTATTCTTGATCTCAATTCTTCTAAATCCTACTTTATACGGAACGATTTCTACTAAACTTCCATTTTCATTATATAATTTTACAAGCACCGTATATAGATATGGATTAGTATGATCCCAGGGAATAACCTTCTCTATCTTCTTAGATTTAAACAAAATCATTTCTTCTATCTCATCTTCTGCATTCCAGCATATCTGTTCTTCTTGGTCTTGCAAAGTAATTTGTACAGTTCCTTTGCATATACTTGAAATCTTCAAATCTACTTCTAAAATCCCAGACTCATTATCTTCAGTTAAAATAGGTCGAATCCATAAATCCTCCACATGTATTGCTGGCTTAGCATATAATATTACATTACGAAATATTCCAAAAAGCCGAAAGAAATCCTGGTCTTCCAAAAATGCTGCAGAACTTCTCTTATGTACCTCTACTGCTAATATATTGTCTTTCTCTCTTATATATGGCGTTAAATCAAATTCGGATGGTGTAAAACTATCTTCTGCATATCCTACAAAATTACCATTGAGCCATAGATAGAAGGCTTCTTCAACCCCTTCAAAACAAATCACTACCCGTTTGTCTTTTAAACCTTCCTCTAAATCAAATCTTTGCCTATACGAACCGACGGGATTATATACTGACTTATGAAATAATCCAGCCCCTTTAAAGGAAGACTCATACACACCACTAGGGCGCTTATACTCATGCCCTTCCCATGGATACATCGTATTGATATAGTGGATTTTATCAAAATTACTTAATTCAATGTGTCCAGGTACCTTTATTTCATCAAAAGAAGAATCATTAAAATCTTCCTTATGAAAATCCTCTGGCCTTTCATCAGCGTTACTTGAATAACGAAACTTCCAAATTCCATTAAGGCTTTGTGTCAGTGAACTCCTACCAGCTTGCATTTCACTGTCATTAGCAAAAAAAGAATGGTCACTATGAGCCTCTAATTGGTTCACACGAAAAACTCCTGGATCGTCTAACCACCTAATATCCGCTTTATTCATTATCATACCCATGCCTATGCACATAATTATTTGTAAACTATATACCAAATGCTGCGCGTGGCTCCTTTCTAAAATTTAAGATAACAGTCAAAAAGTCTAATTATAATTAGCTATGAATATTCAAGAATAGCCATTCAACCATTAACTTACTAGTGCTTTTGTATCAGTAAAGTAAACTGCAAAACTCTTAAATAATGTAAATCTACTTCTTAGCTGACGTACTATGACTAAGAAACGATAGCGAAATATCTATAGTACTTCTTAGTGTGTACTGCATAACCTAGGAATGTGAGGCATGGATGCCGAACAAGCCTGAGCTGAGGCAGGATGCCGAATCGAAGGCGCTTCCGTATCATTTGGATACCTGTAAGTACACACATAGAAGTACTAAGATGTGTAGCGTGTTTCGTGTCATAGTACGTCAGCTAAGAAGCTATAGAACATAAATAGAGTTTTGCATCCATTCCATAAGCTTATTCCTTTACTGCCCCAGCTGCAACACCTGCCAATATATATCTTTGGAAGAAGATATATATAATAACCGTTGGAATCATTATTATTATTATTCCTGCTGCTAGGTTCTGCCAAGAACCTTGTTGTGCATTCGCATAGTCCATCAAAAATGTTGTTAAGGTTCTTAGTTTATTCTTTGGCATGTATAGATATGGAATATACATATCATTTATAATATTAATTGCTTTAATAATACAAACTGTAGCTGTAGCTGGTGCTAATAAAGGAAATATAATCTTCCTAAAGAGTTTAAAATAGGAACAGCCATCTATTAATGCAGCTTCATCTAATGACACAGGAAGCGTGGAGATAAACTGCCTATATATGTATAATTGCATTAAATCAGATGCTATATATATAATAATTGGCGCTCCTAATGTATTGTACAAATGCAGCCCTTGTATCACTTTGAACCTGGAGATTTCTGTTACAAAAGTTGGAATTAACATACCAATAAAGAAAAGACCAACTACTATTTTTTTACCGCGAAATTCAAAACGTTCAATAATAAATGCTGTAATTGTTCCAAACATAACATTAAAAAATAGAGATATAACTAACATAATTCCTGTATTTTTAAAACCAATAATAAGATCCGTATC